>NZ_JAVRBF010000115.1:0-12819 GCF_032436805.1 Streptomyces sp. P17
GGCCAAAGACCCAAGTACGTCCAGTACGAGGGCCTTCGTCCGGCACGCCGAGGGCACGCACCGAACACCGCGGGCACGGCACAGGACTTTCAAAACACCCCCTAGGACTGAGGTCCCCGGGCGCAGGCCCCCCGTCGAAAGGTCCCGGCCGAAGGGACCCGGCTCGATGCGGCCCGCGTCCGAGGCGGTCGGGGCGGGTCCGTTCCTAGGTTGAAGGCACATCACATCTGGTTCACATCACATCTGGGGACAGGGGACGTGTCATGCCGGTAGCGATCATCACGGGTGCCTCGAAGGGGCTGGGGCGGGCGCTGGCCGAGGCGCTGGCCGCGCGGGGCTGGGACCTGGTGCTCGACGCACGCACCGAGGAGGTACTGAAGGAGACGGCGGCGGCTCTCTCCGTGCACGGCACGCGCGTGGAGGCGCTGCCCGGCGATGTCACGGACGGTGGGCACCGGGCCGCGCTGGTGGCGGCCGCCTGGCGGCTGGGCGCCGTCGATCTGCTGGTGCACAACGCGAGCGCGCTGGGCGCCGAGCCGCTCGTACGGCTTGAGGAACTGCCCCTGGAGGGGCTGCGGCGGGCGCTGGAGGTGAACACGGTCGCCGCGCTGGGCCTGGCCCAGGAGGCGCTGCCGCTGCTGCGGGCCTCCGCGGCGGGCACGGTCATCACGGTCAGCTCGGACGCCGCCGCCGAGGCGTACGAGACGTGGGGCGGCTACGGGGCCTCGAAGGCGGCCCTGGATCATCTGGCGGCGGTGCTCGGCGCGGAGGAGCCCGGGCTGCGGGTCTGGGCGGTGGACCCCGGGGACATGGCGACCGACCTGTACGCGGCGGCCGTACCGGAGGACGACGGTCCGCGGCCGGAGCCGGGCCGTGTGGTGCCGGCGTTTCTGTGGTTGCTGGACGAGCGGCCCGCGAGCGGGCGGTACGGGGCGCCGGCGCTGTTGGAGGGGCGGCGATGACGCTGGCGGTGCACGTACCGGAGGAGCTGTCGGCGCGGGTGCCGGCCGAGCAGCGCGGGCCGGGGCTCGGGCGGGACTCCGTACGGCTGCTGGTGTCGCGGGGGACGGAGGTGGCCCATCACGCGTTCCGGGAGCTGCCGGGGCTGCTGCGGGCCGGGGACCTGCTGGTGGTGAACACCTCGCCGACGCTGGCCGCCGCCGTGGACGGGGAGCTCGGGCACGCGCGTGTGGTGGTGCACTTCTCCACGTACGGGGACGACGGGCGGTGGGCGGTCGAGCTGCGGGATCCGGACGGGAAGGGCACCACGCGTGCGCGTGCGGGCGGGCCCGTGGGGGCGCGGGTGCGGCTGCCGGGCGGGGTGCGGCTGGTGTTCGAGGAGCCGCTCGCCGCCAGCGGGGAGCGGCTGTGGTGGGCCCGTGCGTCCGGTCCCGAGGTGCTCGGGATGCTGCGGGAGTACGGGCGGCCCATTCGTTACTCCTATACGGAACGCGATCAGCCGCTGTCGGCGTACCAGACGGTGTTCGCTCTGGAGTCGGCGGACGGCGCGGGCAGTGCGGAGATGCCGAGTGCCGCCCGGCCCTTCACTGCGCGGATGGTGGCGGAGCTGGTGAGCCGGGGTGTGCAGTTCGCGCCGGTCACGCTGCACACCGGGGTGGCCTCGGCGGAGGTGCACGAGCCGCCGTATCCGGAGCGGTTCGCGGTGCCGGAGGCTTCGGCGCGGCTGATCAACGCCGTGCGGGCCGGTGACGGGCGCGTGATTGCCGTAGGGACGACGGCCGTGCGGGCGGTGGAGTCGGCGGCCGGCGGGGACGGGGTCGTACGCGCGCGTGCGGGATGGACGGATCTCGTGGTCACCCCGGAGCGCGGGGTGCGGGCGGTGGACGGGCTGCTGACCGGGCTGCACGAGCCCGAGGCCTCGCATCTGCTGATGCTGGAGGCGGTCGCGGGGCGGGCGGCGATCGACCGCGGGTACGAGGCGGCGCTGCGCGGGCGCTACCTGTGGCACGAGTTCGGGGACGTGCATCTCCTCCTCCCGGCGGACGGCCCTCACACAGAGCATTGCGTCAGCAACTGCTGGTAAGACCGTTGTCCCGCTGATGTGAGGCCGCACATAGGACCCAGATCACGTACGAAGGGACATAGGAGATAAAGGCTCCCCATGTGAGCGGGAAAGACCTTCCGGTCTGTCCGGATTTGCCCTTCCGTGATCCACTATCGAGGGTCGTACGTCACACCTTTGCCTGGCCATTTTGCGGCCGCTAAGAATGGCAGCCGTCGCTCAGCGCCGCGGGTTCCGCCCGCGGCGTTTGTGCCGGAAGCACCCGTGTCCCCCGCCGGACAGCGAGCGACCTCCGCGCTATTCGAAGAGGTCCACCTGCCATGCCCAAGAACTTCCTCACTTCTGGTTATCGTCGTGCGCTGACCAGGCAGCACAAGATCGCCGTCGCCGGTGTCGCCACGCTCGGCGCCGCCGCCCTCGCGTTCTCCGCGGTTCCGGGCAATGCGCAGACCACGACCATCGCCGAGCCTGCCGCTGCCCAGGTGGCCTTCAAGAACGAGCAGATCAAGGACGTCAAGGCCAGCGTCACCGACCAGGCCGCGAGCGCCAGCCTGAAGGCCGAGGCCATCGCGGCCAAGAAGAAGGCCGAGGCCGACGCCGCCGCCGCGAAGAAGAAGGCGGAGGCCGCCAGGAAGGCCGCCGCCGAGGCCGCCGCCAAGAAGAAGGCCGAGGCCGCGCGCAAGGCCAAGGAGGCCGCGAGCCGTTCCGCCGCCCGCCCCCAGGCCAAGCCGGTCGCCGCGAAGAAGACCTACGCCAACAACCTCGACGGCTGGATCAAGCAGGCCCTCGACATCATGGGCAAGAACAACATCCCGGGCACCTACAACGGTCTGTACCGGAACATCATGCGCGAGTCCTCGGGCAACCCGAACGCCATCAACAACTGGGACATCAACGCCCAGAACGGCGTCCCGTCGATCGGTCTGCTGCAGGTCATCAAGCCGACCTTCGACGCGTACCACGTCCCCGGCACCGCCTGGAGCCAGTACGACCCGGTCGCCAACCTGACCGCGGCCGCCAACTACGCGGCCGACCGCTACGGCTCGATCGACAACGTCAACAGCGCGTACTGAGGTCGGCGCGGACCTCGGTACGGAACGCCGAAGGGCGGCACCTCCTGACGGGTGCCGCCCTTCGGGGTCGTACGGGAGTTACTTGCGCATGACCTCGGGCTCGTGGCGGCGCAGGAAGCGGGCCACGAGGAAGCCGCAGATCACACCGAGCACGACCAGGGCGATCATGTCGATGCCGTAGGCGCTGACCGTGTGGTCCCACAGCGGGTCGGTGTTGCCCTTCTCCTTGGGCGGGCTGATGTTGTTGAAGTCCAGCGTGGCGCCGGCGGCGGCGACCGCCCAGCGGGACGGCATCAGGTACGAGAACTCGTTGACGCCGGGGCTGCCGTACAGGGCGAACAGGCAGCCGGTGAACACGACCTGGACGATCGCGAACATCACCAGCAGCGGCATGGTCTTCTCGGCGGTCTTCACCAGCGAGGAGATGACCAGGCCGAACATCATCGACGTGAAGCCCAGGCCCATGATCGGGATGGACAGTTCCAGCAGTACGGCGGTCTTGCCCTTGCCGAGGATCAGCGCCTCGTCGGGGAGGGTCCGGCTGGAGAAGCCGATGACGCCGACCATCAGGCCCTGGAACACGGTGACGGCGCCGAGCACGATCACCTTGGACATCAGGTACGCCGAGCGCGACAGACCGGTGGCCCGCTCCCGCTCGTAGATCACCCGTTCCTTGATCAGCTCACGGACGGAGTTGGCGGCGCCCGCGAAGCACGCGCCGACCGCGAGGATCAGCAGGACCGTGGTGGCCGTGCCATTCGGAATCGGCATGCCGGTCTGCGGGTTCACCGCCCTGACCAGCAGGTCCTTGTCCGGGTCGATCAGCAGGCTGACCGCGCCGAGCACGGCCGGCAGGATCACCGTCAGCGCCAGGAAGCCCTTGTCGGAGGCGATCACCGACACATAGCGGCGGACCAGGGTCAGCAACTGCGAGCCCCAGCCCTGCGGCTTGGGCGGGCGCATCGCCTGGGGCGGCGGCATGTGTACGGACTGCGGGGCAACCGCGTCGATGTCCGCGGCGTACATCTGGTAGTGCTGCGAGCCCTTCCAGCGGCCCGCCCAGTCGTAGTCGCGGTAGTTCTCGAAGGCGGAGAAGACATCGGCCCAGGTGTCGTAGCCGAAGAAGTTCAGCGCCTCCTCGGGCGGGCCGAAGTAGGCGACCGCGCCGCCCGGCGCCATCACCAGGAGCTTGTCGCAGATCGCCAGCTCGGCCACGGAGTGGGTGACGACGAGGACCGTTCGGCCGTCGTCGGCGAGGCCGCGCAGCAGCTGCATGACATCGCGGTCCATGCCCGGGTCGAGGCCCGAGGTGGGCTCGTCGAGGAAGATCAGCGACGGCTTGGTGAGCAGTTCCAGGGCCACCGAGACGCGCTTGCGCTGGCCGCCGGAGAGGGAGGTGACCTTCTTCTCCTTGTGGATGTCCAGCTTCAGCTCGCGCAGCACCTCGTCGATCCGGGCCTCGCGCTCCTGCGCCGTGGTGTCGGCGGGGAAGCGCAGCTTGGCCGCGTACTTGAGGGCCTTCTTGACGGTCAGCTCCTTGTGCAGGATGTCGTCCTGCGGGACCAGACCGATGCGCTGGCGCAGTTCGGCGAACTGCTTGTAGAGGTTGCGGTTGTCGTAGAGGACATCGCCCTGGTTGGCGGGGCGGTAGCCGGTGAGCGCCTTGAGCAGCGTCGACTTGCCGGATCCCGACGGGCCGATGACCGCGACGAGCGACTTCTCGGGGACGCCGAAGGAGACGTCCTTGAGGATCTGCTTGCCGCCGTCGACGGTGACCGTCAAGTGGCGTGCGGAGAAGGAGACCTCACCGGTGTCGACGAACTCCTCAAGACGGTCGCCGACGATCCGGAACGTGGAGTGACCGACGCCGACGATGTCGGCGGGGCCGAGGAGTTGCGAGCCGCCCTTGGGGATCGGCTGGCCGTTGACGTACGTGCCGTTGTGCGAGCCGAGGTCGCGGATCTCCATACGGCCGTCGGGCGTCGAGTGGAACTCGGCGTGGTTCCGGGAGACCTGCAGGTCGGAGACGACCAGTTCGTTCTCCAGGGCACGGCCGATGCGCATCACGCGGCCGATGGCGAACTGGTGGAACGTGGTCGGGCTGCGGTCGCCGTAGACCGGCGGCGCCCCCGCGCCGACGCCGGGGCCCTGTTGCTGAGGGATGTTCGGCGCGGCCTGCTGCGGCTGCTGCCAGCCGGCCTGCGAGGCCTGCTGCTGCGGTGCCTGCTGGGCCCAGCCGGGGTTCGCGCCCTGGGCGGCGTACGGCTGCTGATGGGGCTGCGCCTCCGGCACGGACACGCCGGCCGCGGCGCCGGAGAGATTCACTCGCGGTCCGTCGGTCGCGTTGCCCAGGTGCACCGACGAGCCAGGGCCGATCTCCATCTGGTGGATCCGCTGGCCCTGCACGAATGTGCCGTTGGTGGAGCCGTGGTCCTCGATGGCCCAACTGCGGCCGCTCCAGCTGATCGTGGCGTGCCGCCAGGAGACCCTGGCGTCGTCCAGCACGATGTCGCCCTGCGGATCGCGTCCGAGGGTGTATGTCCTGGACGGATCGAGCGTCCAGGTTTGTCCGTTCAATTCCAGTACGAGTTCCGGCACTCCATGCCCCACTGAGTAGTCCCCCGAGTTACCCCCATCACAGGGAGTCTAGGGATGTCGAACATCGTCGGGAACTATTTCAGGCTCGGCCCCCTGACCGAAAGTCGGGCCTCGTGAAGACCACGCGCACACGCATCGTCCAGTTCCGTTGACGGGGTTGAAACCGGCCCGGAGAGTGGTAATCCACGCGAGGGGGACATGCGCGGCGAGTTCGCTGCTGTGCGGATCGGGGGGTCTGCCATGAGTGCGTCCGGGAACGTCGAGAGCACGAAGGTGCCGTGGGTGGACGTCCTGCTGTCCGCGGTAGCCGCGGTGAGCTGGGCGCTGATCGGTATGGCGGGCACCGCAGCGCTGGGCCTGCATCTGCTGGAGGCGGACGCGGCAGGCTCGCTGGGCCCGATGACCGCGGCGGCTGTGGCGCTCGGGGCGGGTGGTTCGGTGACACCGTCGGGCGATGTGTCGGCGTTCGGCCTGAGGGGCGCGGAGGCGACCACCGCCATCGAGATCACGCCACTGGGCGTGAGCCTGGTCGGCGCGCTGCTGCTGTCGTGGTTCTTTCTACGATCGCTGCGCGCGGCGGGAGTTGTGATCGCGCCGGCCGAACTCCTGGCGCGCGCGGGCGCGGTGGTCGCGCTGTTCGTGGCGATGCTGGGGGGTCTCGCCTGGGCAGGACACGATGTCATCACGTTCGACGGGAGCGCGCTCGGGCTGGACGACCTGCCCGGCGGCGGGGGCGGAGGCGGCGTCGAGATCCCGGGGCTCGGTGACGTCGGGGACATCGGCGGGCTGCTGCCCGAGCAGATCGGCGACCTGATCGACGCCGAGGCGGCCGTCGGCTTCACGGTCGACACGGCACCGACGCTGCTCGGCGGCGCGTGCTGGTCGGCCGGGATCCTGCTGATCGCGCTGCTGGCCTCGCGGCGCACTCCCCTTCCGGCCGGCTGGGCGGCCCTGCACCGGGTGGTGCGGCCCGCCGTGTCCGCCCTCGTCGGGGTGCTGCTGATGGCGGTCCTCGCGGGGTTCGCGGCCGCGTTGTACGCGCTGATCGGCGACGACAACCCGAAGCGGATCGCGGGCGCCGCGCTGCTCGGGGCGCCGAACGGGGTGTGGCTGGGCATCCCGATCGGACTGTTCGTGCCCTGGGACGGCGAGGCGAGCGGGCCACTGACGCGGTTCCTGCCCGACCCGCTGGACGATCTGCTGGTCGACTCCGACCGTGCCGTGACGCTGGGGCGGCTGGCGGAGCTGGACGGACGGGTGTGGCTCTTGGGGGTCGCGGCGGCGATGGCGATGCTGCTGGCCGGGGTGCTGACGGCAGTGCGGACACCGGTGGAGAGCGGCACTCTCGGTTTCGCCGGGCGGTGCGCGCTGCGGCTGGGGATCGTGACCGCGCTGGCGCTGCCCTTGCTGGCATGGCTGACGGAGGTGTCCGTGGACGCGTCGCTGGCGGTGCTGGGCGTCGACGCGTTCGACGCGGGCATCGAGCTGCACGGGCGGCTGGGGATGGCGCTGCCGCTCGGTGCGCTGTGGGGGGCGGGGGCGGGGGCGGCCGGTGCACTGCTGGCGCGGGCCACGGGGGCGGCGGGGCAGCGGGCGGCTCCCTTGGCACTCGGTGACGTGGCGGTGGGCGGTGCGGGGCCCGTACGGCAGGCGGTGGGGGCGGGGCCGTACGCGCCCGGTTCGTCGTACCGGCCGCCGGATCCGGACACCAATCCGTATCTGCGGATGCCCCGGGAGCTGCGGCAACCGGAGGACGCGCGGCCGCAGGTGCCCTCTTCCTCCGATGACCGGGACCCCAGCGGCGACGACGTGTACGGCGCTCCCACCGTGGTCCGGCCGATGGGACCGCCGCCGCGGTCCTCGCGCTGGTCTCCCCGTGGGCGGCCCGGGAGCCGGTCCTCGGAGGGGCGGGGCGAGGGGCCGCCGCCACCTCCGCCTCCGCCCCCGGCGCCGCCGCGAGGGCCCAAGGGGCGCGGTTGAGGGTGCGGGAGACAGGAAACCGTCGAGACTTGATCGCCGTGCAAGGCGTGGGCCACCGGGCCGACACCCAGTGTTCCCTGTCCGCTGGGCGGACCTCAGGGGCGGAAGGCACTGCGTGCCGGATACGGTGGAAGCACCATGAGCGCTTCGCAGACCTCCGACGTCCCCACCCTTCTCGTCAAGATCTTCGGGAAGGACAGGCCGGGCATCACGGCCGGACTCTTCGACACCCTCGCCGCCTACTCCGTCGACGTGGTCGACATCGAGCAGGTCGTCACCCGTGGCCGGATCGTGCTGTGCGCGCTGGTGACCGAGCCGCCCCGCGGTCTCGAAGGGGATCTGCGGGCCACCGTCCACAGCTGGGCGGAGTCCATGAAGATGCAGGCCGAGATCATCTCCGGGCTCGGCGACAACCGTCCGCGCGGACTCGGCCGTTCCCTGGTCACCGTGCTCGGGCATCCGCTCACCGCGGAGGCGACGGCCGCCATCGCCGCTCAGATCACCCACGCCGGCGGCAATATCGACCGTATCTTCCGTCTCGCCAAGTACCCGGTGACGGCCGTCGAGTTCGCGGTGTCCGGGGTGGAGACCGAGCCGCTGCGCACCGCTCTGGTGACCGAGGCGGCGAAGCTCGGTGTCGATGTCGCGGTGGTCTCGGCGGGTCTGCACCGGCGGGCGCAGCGCCTGGTGGTGATGGACGTGGACTCCACGCTCATCCAGGACGAGGTGATCGAGCTCTTCGCCGCGCACGCGGGCTGTGAGGACAAGGTCGCCGAGGTGACGGCGGCGGCGATGCGCGGGGAACTGGACTTCGAGCAGTCGCTGCACGCGCGTGTGGCGCTGCTGGAGGGTCTGGACGCCTCGGTCGTGGACAAGGTGCGCAGCGAGGTGCGGCTGACGCCGGGCGCGCGCACGCTGATCCGTACGCTGAAGCGGCTCGGCTATCAAGTCGGCGTGGTCTCCGGTGGTTTCACCCAGGTCACGGACGATCTGAAGGAGCGGCTCGGGCTGGACTTCGCCCAGGCCAACACCCTGGAGATCGTCGACGGCAGGCTGACGGGCAAGGTCACCGGCGAGATCGTGGACCGGGCGGGCAAGGCGCGGCTGCTGCGCCGCTTCGCCGCCGAGGCGGGCGTACCGCTGGCGCAGACGGTGGCGATCGGTGACGGCGCCAACGACCTGGACATGCTGAACGCGGCCGGCCTCGGGGTCGCCTTCAACGCCAAGCCGGTGGTGCGGGAGGCCGCCCACACCGCGGTGAACGTGCCGTTCCTCGACACGGTGCTCTATCTGCTGGGGGTCACCCGCGAAGAGGTCGAGGCCGCCGATATGCACCACGACGAGGACTGAGCACTCGGCACACCGAAAAGGGGCCCGGTGTCGGGCCCCTTTTCACTCGGGTGGGTCACTCCGACGGTGCCCAGTAGTCGAGCAGCGTGGCTGCGCCCGGTTCCAGGGTCTTCCAGGAGCCGGTGAAGCTCAGGACCGCGAAGGCTGCGGCCGGGAAGCCACGGCGGCTCATTCGGGCGCGGGCGTCCTCGTCGGCGGAGCCGGACAGGACGTCGGCGAGGCCCTGGACACCGGGGTTGTGGCCGATGAGGACGGCACTGTGCACATCGTCCGGGGTCTCGTTGAGCACGGCGATCAGCTCGCCGGGCGAGGCCTCGTAGATCCGCTCCTCGTAGACGGTTTTCGGCCGGTGCGAGAACTCATGGACGGCCAGCTTCCAGGTCTCGCGGGTGCGGGTCGCGGTGGAGCACAGGGCCAGATCGAAGGGGACACCGGTGTCGGCGAGCTTGCGTCCGGCGACGGCGGCGTCCATACGGCCCCGGTCGGCGAGCGGCCGCTCATGGTCGGTCACCTGTGGCCAGTCGGCTTTCGCATGCCGGAAGAGGACAATCCTGCGGGGTTCTGCGACGCTCATGCGTCCCAGCTTCGCATGAAACACTCCATGCGGCGCAGGTAGTTGACGGGCGGCCGCATGGCTGCTCAGCGTGCCATCAGCTGCAGCGCGCGCTCGAAGAGCTGGGTGATCGCGGGATCGGCGGTCGCGGCATGCGCCTCGGCCGGATCGAGTATCAGCACCAGCAGGGTGACGAAGGCGAGCACGGGCAGAGCGAGCGCCCACCAGGGCAGCCGGATGTCGACGCCGCCCCGGTGTGCCGGGTGGGGCGGGGTCTGCGTAGGGGCCGACATGGGTGCCTCCGCGGGTCTTCGGGTGGGCCTGCAACCTGCTCCGTGGTCCGCGTCTCGCGGTCATGACTCGAAGCTACGGAATCGGCGGCCCGCAACCCATCCGGTGATCCACCCAGTTGACCCTGACACTCGCCCCCTAGGGGATGGTGGGGCTATCCCCACCCCGGCCCGGGAAGGCGCTCATGGCGAGGCGATCGTCGCGATGATTCCGATGATCACGAAGATGGCGAAGAACGAGCCGAAGACGAGGAGCAACTTCTTCTGGCCGTTCTGCGGGTTCGGGTCGAGCACTGGCGACATACGGCAAGTCTCGCACCCACCGCCCGGCGGCGGACCCCCGGGGTCCGGCTCAGCGGGCCGCCTCGTCCTCGACCGTACGGTTGCGCCCCGCGAGGACGCCCACCGTCATCTGCGGGATCACCAAAGCGGTCATCAGCGCGATCGGCAGGCCCCAGCCGCCGCTGTGCTGGTAGAGCACGCCGACCAGGAGCGGGCCCGGGATGGAGATCAGATAGCCGGTGCTCTGCGCGAAGGCCGACAGCTGGGCGACGCCCGCGCCGGTCCTGGCCCGCATCCCGACCATGGTCAGGGCCAGCGGGAAGGCGCAGTTGGAGATGCCGAGCAGCACGGCCCAGGCCCAGGCTCCGGCGGCGGGCGCGAAGTACAGGCCGGCGTATCCGGCGAGGCCGCAGACGCCGAGCGCGAGGGCGATGGGGCCCTGGTGGGGCAGCCGGGTGGCGACGCGCGGGATGACGAAGGCCAGCGGCACGCCCATGACCATGGTGACGGCCAGCAGCAGTCCGGCCGTGCTCGCGGGTACGCCCGCGTCCCGGAAGATCTGTGCCATCCAGCCCATCGTGATGTAGGCGGCGGTGGCCTGGAGCCCGAAGAACACGGCGAGCGCCCAGGCGGTACGGCTGCGCGTGATCCGCAGCGCGGGCGCGTCCTCACGCGCCGTTGCTTTCCCGCGCGCGGGTGCCTGCTCGTCCGACGTCGCCGCCCGCCGGTCCCGTACGAACGGGATCCACGGCAGTACGGCCGCCGCCGCCAGGCCCGCCCACACCGCGAGCCCGGACTGCCAGCTGCCGCCGAGCGCGTCCGTCATCGGCACCGTCACGGCCGCCGCGGTCGAGGTGCCGAGGGCGAGGGCCATCGAGTACAGGCCGGTCATGGAGCCGACGCGGTCGGGGAACCAGCGCTTGACGATCACCGGCATCAACACGTTGCTGACCGCGATGCCCATCAGGGCGAGGGCGCTGGCGGCCAGGAAACCCGGAGTGCCCCCCGCGTAGGGGCGCATGACCAGACCGGCCGTGATGGCGGCCATGCCCGCGCAGACGACGGCACCGGCGCCGAAGCGGCGGGCCAGCCGGGGCGCCATGACGCCGAAGACGGCGAAGCAGAGCGGGGGCACGGAGGTGAGCAGACCGGCCATGCTGCCGCTCATGCCGAGGCCGTCACGGACCTCCTCCAGGAGGGCGCCGAGGCTGGTGATGGCAGGGCGGAGGTTCAGCGCGGCCAGCACGATGCCGAGGACGATCAGACGCGTCGTCCACGCGCGCGTGCCGGACTCCGGGGACACGTCGGTCGCCGGGGCCGAGCTGCGTACGGTCATGGGCTTGGTCGTCCGTGTTTCCTCGCTCGCCATGAGATCCATCATAGAATCATGGGATGAATGGTTGTCCATCCCCCGGCTTCGTCCGGCCGCCCGTCCCGTGCGAAGGTGTGCCATGCCCCTGAGCCAGCAACACCGCTCGGCGCTCTCCGAGCAGGTCATCGCCGCGCTGCGCAACCAGATCACCTCGGGCGAGTGGCCGGTCGGCTCCCGTATCCCGACCGAGCCGGAGCTGGTCGAGCAGCTGGGCGTGGCCCGCAACACGGTCCGCGAGGCCGTCCGCGCCCTCGCCCACAACGGCCTGCTGGACATCCGCCAGGGCTCGGGCACCTACGTCGTGGCGACCAGCGAGCTGGCCGGGGTGATGCACCGCCGCTTCGCCGACGCCGACCCGCGGCACATCGCCGAGCTGCGCTCCACGCTGGAGTCGGGCGCGGCGAAGCTGGCCGCCGAGCGGCGCACCGAGAAGGACCTCAAGCAGCTGGACGCGCTGCTGGTGCGGCGTGAGGAGGCCTGGGCGTCGGGCGACGCGGAGGCGTTCGTGACGGCCGACGCCACCTTCCATCTGGCCGTGCTGGCCGCGTCGCACAACGACGCGATGACGGCGATGTACGCGGACCTGGGCGAGGTGCTGCGGGACTGGCTGCGCGAGGACGTCGGCGAGGAGCTGACGCCGGAGACGTACATGGACCACACCCGGCTGCTGGACGCGATCCGCGCGCGTGACGCGGCGACCGCGGCGGCGGAGGCGGCCGGCTATCCGTTCCAGTGCCGGCCGGGGAAGTTCACCGCTTCTGGTGGCTGACCCACGCCGAGCGGACTTCCTTCCAGCAGCGCCCGGTGAGCCGTACGGTCGCCGCCGGGCCGATGTCGACCGGGGCGCTGTCGGTGTCGAGGTCCCACCACCTGCTGCACTCGATGTGCAGCCGTACCCGGTCCATGTCGGCGTAGGGGTTGTGACAGTAGGCGATCACATGGGAGCCCTGCACGCGCGTACGGCACTCGGAGCCGAACGGCTCCGACACGCGCGCTTGCGGTGCCGCCTCGTACGGCAGGGACACCAGGAGAGCGACGGCGACGGTCACTGGGGCGAGGCTGCGGGGCAGACGCACAAGGGGGACCTCCTCGGCCGTGCTGGGGAGGGAACGCGTGGTGAACGCGTAATCCAGAGTGCGCGGTTGTCGTGCCGCTCCGCCCGGTCGGATAGGCCACATGAGCGACACGCGGCACAACGTGCCGAGGGCCCCGCACCGGCCGGGACGCTGTTGGTTAATCCGGGGCCCTGCTACTTCGCCCCGCCGGTCGTTTGGTCGGCGGGGCGAAGTGCTGCGAAG
>NZ_JAVRBF010000116.1:0-12143 GCF_032436805.1 Streptomyces sp. P17
GGATGTATGCGCCGGCTATAAGGGGCTGGTCAGGCCCGGAGGTAGGCCAGGACGGCCAGGGGTCGCTCGGAGCGGCGCCAGCGTTCGCGGCGGGGTTACAGCGGATGTATGCGCCGGCTATAAGGGGCTGATCAGGCCCGGAGGTAGGCCAGGACGGCCAGCACCCTGCGGTGGGTCTCCTCGGCCGGGGGCAGGTCCAGCTTGGTGAGGATGGAGCCGATGTGCTTGCCCACGGCGGCCTCGGAGACCACCAGCGCCTTGGCGATGGCGCCGTTGGACTTGCCCTCCGCGATCAGCGCCAGCACCTCGCGTTCGCGTGGGGTGAGCCGCTCCAGCGGATCGCGGCGCCGGCGCAGCAGCTGTCGTACGACTTCGGGGTCGACGACGGTGCCGCCCTCCGCGACCTCGCTCAGCGCGTCGACGAACTCCTCGACCTGGCCGACGCGGTCCTTGAGGAGGTAGCCGACCCCGGATCCGTCGCCGGAGTCGAGGAGGTCGGAGGCGTAGGTGCGCTGCACGTACTGGCTGAGGACGAGCACCGGCAGGGCGGGCCGCGTCTCGCGCAGGCGCACCGCGGCGTGCAGGCCCTCGTCCTGGAAGCCTGGCGGCATGCGTACGTCGGTGACGACGATGTCGGGTTCGTGCTCCTCGACGGCGGCGACCAGGGCCGTCGCGTCGCCGACGGCGGCCACCACCTCGTGGCCGCAGCGGCCGAGCAGGCCGATGAGGCCCTCGCGCAGCAGCACACTGTCCTCGGCCAGAACTACCCGGAGCGATCGGCGCGTTCGGCCGTCTCGGTCCACTCGCAAGGAATCTCCACACTCAGCAAGGTCGGTCCGCCCGGCGGACTGGACAGGGAGAGTCTGCCATCGAGGACGGACACCCGGTCGGCGAGCCCGGTCAGTCCGCTGCCCCGGCCGGCGTCCGCGCCGCCGCGGCCGTCGTCGCGGACCTTGAGCACCAGGCGTCCGTCGTCGTGGCCGCCGCTGACCGCGGCGCGGGTGGCGCCGCTGTGCTTGGCGACATTGGCGAGGGCCTCGCAGACGACGAAGTAGGCGGCGCTCTCCACCGCCTGGGGCAGCCGTCCGGGCAGGTCGAGGTCGACGTCGACGGGGACGGCGCTGCGGTCGGCGGCGTCGGCGACGGCCGCGTCGAGGCCGTAGTCGGCGAGGACCTTGGGGTGGATGCCGTGGATGAGCTCGCGCAGTTCCTCAAGGGCCTTGCCGGCTTCCGTGTGGGCCCTCGCGAGCTGGTCGGCGAGGGGGCCCGGCGGGGCGTCGAGGCGGGCCAGGCCCAGGGTCATCGTCAGGGCGACCAGGCGTTGTTGGGCGCCGTCGTGCAGATCGCGTTCGATGCGGCGGCGCTCGGCCTCGAAGGCGTCGACCAGCCGGATGCGGGAGCGGCTGAGCTCGACGACCTTCTCGCCGAGGTCGGCGTCGCGGGGGGCGATCAGCAGCCGGGTCAGCTCGGCGCGGGCGCCCGCGGTGAGGCCGAGGACGTAGGCGCCGGCGGCCAGCAGCAGGACGCCGAGGACGGCGACGCCGAACGCGGTCGGCCAGTCGGTGACCGTCCAGGCCTTCAGCACCTTGGTCTCCTCGCCTCCGCCGACGGTGGCCATCAGCAGCGGGGCGGCCGCCATCGACAGCGGGAAGAGCAGGGCGACGGTGACGATCAGGGCCTCGGCGGGCCAGAGCAGTGCCGCGAAGAGCAGCGCGTAGCCGAGTTCCCGCCAGGTGAGCTGCTCGCGCACACGGGTGGTGAACCAGCACCACGGTCCGGGCCCGGCGGGCTCGGCGTGCGGGCCGTGCGCCGGGTCACGGTCGATCAGCCCCAGCCGGCGCCGCTCCACGGTTGCCACCGGAAGTCCGGCGAGGGCCGTGAGGGCGAGCAGGGGCAGGCCGACCAGGACGATCGCCAGGACGCCGCCGACCGCCACCAGCGTCACCAGGGACACCAGGGCGGCGAGGCCTGCCAGGACGCCCGTCACGAGATACGCGACGGAGCGCCAGGGCCACGGCGACAGCAGGAAGCCCGGCCGGGACAGGGCCTGCCACACATTGCGAGGGTGCATGGGGATCACCGTAGAAGCCGGGACGTGGGCTGTGCCATCGGTCCAGGTGGCGGACCGGAGGTAGGGCTGGCCATACCTCCGGTGCGGGGACATGGGGTCACGGGTGCGGCGCTGCAAGGTCCTGCCATCGCAGGCTGCTGCCAAACAGAAGGCTCAATTCCGGCCGGGAATGGCGCAAACAATGGCCATGGGTCAACGCTGCGCGCGTTGCGATCCGGCCCTGTCCATAGGGCGGGGGCTCACAGGAGTGGGGGACTCACATGGAATTCCAGCTTCTCGGTCCGGTGGAGGCACGGCACACGGCACGGAACCCGGGGCGGCGGGTGGCATTGTCCGGCTCGAAGGTGCACACGGTGCTCGCCACCCTGCTGCTCGCCCGGGGCCGGGTCGTGGGGGACGGCAGGCTCAGCGAACTGCTGTGGGGCTGGGATCCGCCGGCCACCATGAACGCGCAGATCTACACCTACATTTCGAGACTGCGCAAACTGCTCGGCTCGGACGTGGAGCTGATCCGCCGTCAGCCGGGCTATCAGCTGCTCGCGGAGGGGGCGCGGCTGGACGTGGTGGAGTTCGAGGAGCTGGACCGCAGGGGCCGCAGGGCGCTGGAGGAACGCCGGTTCGCGGACGCGGCGGACGCACTGCGCCGGGCGCTCGACCTGTGGCAGGGCCCGGCGCTCGCGGGGGTGACGCCGTATCTCGCCGAGGCGGAGGTGCCGCAGCTGGAGGAGGCCCGGGTGACCGCCCTGGAGCACCGGGTCGAGGCGGATCTGGCGCTCGGCCGGCACCAGCGGCTGGTGTCCGAACTCACCGGCCTGGTCAGCGAGTTCCCGGTACGGGAGCGGCTGCGGGCCCAGCTGATGACGGCGCTGTACCGCAGCGGGCGGCAGGCCGACGCGCTGCACGTCTACCACGAGGGGCGCACGGTGCTCGCCGAGGAGCTGGGGGTGGACCCCGGGCCCGATCTGACGACCGCCTACCAGGGCGCGCTCAGCGGTGACCTGGGGCGGCTGCCCGAGCCCGCCCGGGTGTCCGTGACCGCCTCCGGTACGGCGCGACGTACGCCGCCGCTGCTGTTGCCGCCCGATGTGGCCGACTTCACCGGGCGGCGGCGGGAGTTCGAGGAGCTGTGCGCGGCGCTGGTACCGGCGCCGGCGGAGCGGCGGCTGCCGTTCCGGCCGCGGCGGCTGCTGATCAACGGCATGGCGGGGGTCGGCAAGACGGCGCTGGCGGTGCGGGTCGCGCACGCGGTGGCCGGGGAGTTCCCCGACGGGCTGCTGTACGCGCGGCTGCGCCACGAGAACGGCGCGGTGAAGGACTCCGGGGTGGTGCTGGCCCAGTTGCTGAGCACCCTGGGCGAGCGGCCGGAGGACGTGCCCGTGCCGGGCGGGGGGCCGGGGCGTCTCGATGAGCTGGTGCACCGGTGGCGGACCAGGACGGCGGGGCGCAGGCTGCTGGTCGTGCTGGACGACGCGGCGAACGAGCTCCAGCTGGACACGCTGCTGCCGGCCACCGCCGAGGCGGCGGTACTGGTGACCAGCCGGGGGCGGTTGTCCACGGTGCCCGGATCGCACGGGCTCACCCTCGAACCGCTCGGGGACACGGAGTCGCTGGCACTGCTGGGGGCGGTCGCGGGACCCGCGCGGATCGGGGTGGAGCCCGAGGCGGCCCGGCTGATCGTGCGGGCCTGCGCCGGTCTGCCGCTCGCCCTGCGGATCGCGGGGACCCGGCTCGCCGCGCGCCCGCACTGGCCGGCCGCGCGGCTGGCCCGCCGACTGGCCGATCCCGCCTGCCGGACGGAGGAGTTGCGGGTGGGGGAACTGGACGTACGGCACACCCTGTCCACGGCGCTCGGGCAACGTCCGAGGGACGAGCGGGAGTTCGTGACCGCGCTCGCACCGCACGGCACGGAGGCCTTCACCACGGCGCGGGCCGCGCGCTTCGCCGGGATCGCCGAGGAGGTGGCGGAGGAGCTTCTGGAGCGGCTGGTGGAGGCGGCGCTGCTGGAGATGGCGGGCATCGACGCGACGGGCGAACCCCGCTACCGCTTCCATGAGTTGGTACGCCTGGTCGCGACCGGCCAGCCCGAACGGGACGGGGACCTGACCCTGACGGGGACGTGAGGGGACCCGACCCCGCGAGGTATGCCTGGCCCTACCCCAAGTCTCGCCTCTGCCGCACTGCGTCGCACCGGCCTCACGCGGTTTCGTGGAGTGGTCGGAGAACGGCGAGAGAGACGGGGAGCGGATGTTGGCTTGGCTGGCCGAGCGTGTGCTGGCGTTCGGGAGTGCCGGCATCCTGGTCACGGTTCTGCTGCTGCCCGCCCTGGAGGCCGCGCTGCCGGTGATCGGGGTGGCGCTGCCGGGGCAGACCGCGGTGGTGCTCGGCGGGGTGTTCGCCTGGCACGGGCACATCAGTGTGCAGGCCGCGCTGCTCACCGCGATGGCGGGCGCCGTGCTCGGCAACGCGGTCGGGTACGCCGTCGGCCGGCGCTGGCGGCGGCCGCTGCTGGAGCGGATGCCGGGCGGTGCGCGCGGGAGCCGGTACACCGCGCGGGCGCTCGGTCTGATCGAACGGCGCGGCGGCGGCGCGGTGTTCGTCGGCCGGTTCACCGCCGTCCTGCGCACCCTCGTACCGACCCTGTGCGGAGCCGTCCGGATGCCGCTGCACCGCTATCTCGCCTGGTCGCTGGTGAGCAGTGCGGTGTGGGCGCCCTCCTTCGTCCTGCTCGGCTATGTGATGGGCCCGGCCGGACCCGGCTGAGCACGCCCTTCGCAGGTTCCTGCCAGGGCAGTCTCCGGCCAGCCGCGGCGCCTCGTTCGGGCCCGGCCCGCTTCGACAATGACTTCGCCACGCCACTTCCGTCCCGCCTTGGTGCGCGGGAGGACCGACACCAACGAACAGGGACTTAGGGACAGATGACGAACAACGCGATCCAACTGCGCTCCGTGAGCCGGGAGTACGGGTCGGGCGGCGGCCGGGTCACCGCGCTCGACCAGGTCTCCCTGGCCTTCCCCCGGGGCACCTTCACCGCCGTCATGGGCCCCTCCGGCTCCGGCAAGTCAACCCTGCTGCAGTGCGCCGCCGGTCTGGACCGGCCCACCTCGGGCTCGGTCACCGTCGGCGACACCGAGCTGACGAAGCTGAGCGAGACCAGGCTGACGCTGCTGCGCCGGGAGCGCATCGGCTTTGTCTTCCAGGCGTTCAACCTGCTGCCGTCGCTGACCGCCGAGCAGAACGTGGCCCTGCCGCTGCGCCTGGCCGGGCGGCGCCCCAGGAAGGCCCGGGTCCGTGAGGTGCTGGCCCAGGTCGGTCTCGGCGACCGGGCCGGGCACCGCCCCTCGGAGATGTCCGGCGGTCAGCAGCAGCGGGTCGCCCTGGCCCGTGCCCTGATCACCCGCCCCGAGGTGCTGTTCGGCGACGAGCCGACCGGTGCTCTGGACTCGCAGACCAGCCGTGAGGTGCTGACGCTGCTGCGCGGCATGGTCGACGCCGAGGGCCAGACGATCATCATGGTGACCCATGACCCGGTGGCCGCCTCCTACGCGGACCGGGTGGTCTTCCTGGTCGACGGGCGCGTCAACGGCGAGCTGATCGGCGCCTCGGCCGGCGACATCGCCGCCCGGATGACCAAGCTGGAGGCCGTGCCGTGCTGAGCGTCGCCCTGCGCACCCTGCGCACGCGCTGGGTCACCTTCGTCGGCAGCTTCGTCGCGCTGTCGCTCGGTGTCGCGCTGATCGCCGTGATGGGCCTCGCCCTCGCCTCCTCGCTCGACGCACCCGAGCGGCAGCCGGAGCGGTTCGGCGCGGCCCCGGTCGTGGTGCAGGGCGAGGACACCCTGAGCGTGCCGACCCCGATCGGGGACCGCACCCAGAAGCTGGAGCAGCCCAACCCCGTGCCGGCGAAGACGGTCGCCGCGCTGAAGGAACTCGGCACCGTCACCGAGGACCGCTCCTTCCCCGTACGGGCCGAAGGGGCGCCCGGTGATCTGGTGGGCCACCCCTGGTCGACGGCCGCGTTCGCGCCGTACAAGCTGAACGACGGGCGCGCGCCCGAGGCCGACGGTGAGGTCGTCGTCAGCGGCGACTGGGCCGCCGTAGGACAGAAGCTGCGCACCGCGTCCGGGGCCGTGACGGTCGTCGGGACCGTCGGCGGGCTCGGCTTCGAGGACGCCGTCTTCTACACCGACGCCCGGGCCGCGCAACTTGCCCCGGTATCCACGCAGTTGGTCGTGGACGCCGACGCCTCGGCCGTGCGGACCGCGGTCGACGGCTCCGGCGTCGAGGTGCTCACGGGCACCGACCGGCGGCTCGCGGACGCCGACCCGGACCGTGACAGCGAGGCGCTGACCGCGATGAACGCCATGTTCGGCACGGCCGGCGGGGTCAGCGGCTTTGTGTCGGTGTTCGTGGTGGCCTCCACGTTCGCCTTCGCCGTCGCCCAGCGGCGCCGCGAGTTCGGGCTGCTGCGCACCGCGGGCGCCACCCCCGGCCAGATCCGCCGGATGGTGTTCGCCGAGGCGCTGCTGGTGGGTGTCCTCGCCTCCGCCGCGGGCTGTGTCCTCGGCGCGTACGCGGCGCCCTACCTCGCCGAGTGGGTGGTGGACGGCGGGCTCGCGCCGAAGTGGTTCGAGATCGGCGACTTCACCTGGCCGTACCACATGGCCTTCTGGACGGGGCTGCTGGTCGCGCTGTGCGGTGTCGTCGCCGCGTCCTGGCGGGCCGGGAAGACCGGGCCCACCCAGGCGCTGCGCGAGGCCTCGGTGGACAGCCGGACCATGACCTGGGGCCGCTGGCTGTTCGGTGCGGGCCTGCTGGTCACCGCCGCGGTGACGCTGGTGCTGGCCCTGGTGACCGACCCGGGCGACCTGCTGCACCGCAAGACGTACGTCAGCCGGCCCATGCTGCTGATCACCGCGATCGCGCTGCTGTCGCCGGTGCTGGTGCGTCCGCTGACCCGGCTGATCGCCTGGCTGCCGGCCCAACTGCCGGGCGCGGGCGGCATGCTGGTGCGCGAGAACGCCGCCGCCGGGGTCCGCCGTACGGCCGCCATCGCGGCGCCCGTGCTGGTCACCGTGGCGCTGGCCGGTTCGCTGCTCGGGGCGACGGCGACGCTGAACGAGGCGAAGGCCACCGAAACCCGGGAGCAGACCGCCGCGGACTTCGTGGTGTCCCCGTCCGGCGAGGGCTTCGGCGCGGCGGCGGTGGAGCGGCTGCGCCAGGTGCCGGGCGCGGAGGTCTCGGTGACCTCGTCGAGCGCGGTGTACGTCCTGGAGGAGGGGGTCGCGCTGATCCGTTCCGACGCCCGGGCCGCCGAGGCGAAGGCACTCGCGGACACCGTGCGGCTGCCGGTCACCGCGGGCCGGGTGACCGACCTCGACGACGACTCGATCATCGTCAACGAGGAGTGGGAGAAGCACTCCGTCGGGGACCGGGTGAGCGTGTGGCTCGGCGACGGCACGAAGAAGTCGCTGCGGATCGCCGCGGTGATGTCCATCGGCACCGGCGACAACGGCGTGTACGTCACCCCGGCCAACGCCCCGCGGGCACCCGTCGACCGGGTCGATGTGAAGATCGCAGACGGCGCGGACGCGGCGGCCGTGGCGAGCGCACTGGCTACGGCGGTCAAGGGCGACGGCGGCGAGGTCCTCACCAAGGACCAGTGGGTGAGCGCCAGTTACCCGGAGACCAACGAGACCACCCGGCTCGGGTTCCTGCTGGTCCTCGGCATCGCCCTGCTGTACACGGGCATCTCGCTGGCCAACACCCTGGTGATGGCGACCTCCGACCGGGTCCGGGACCTGGCGGTGCTGCGGCTCGCCGGGGCCACCACCTGGCAGGTGCTGCGCCTTGTGGCCTGGGAGGCGCTGATGGTCGTGGTGGTCGGCGGGGTGCTGGGGCTGCTGGTGGCCGGGCTCAACCTGTTCGGCATGTGGAGCGCGCTGGGCCTGCTGTCGGTGTGGACCTCGATCGAGATCCCGTGGGCGGCCATCGGCTCCGCGGTGGGCGCCTGTGCGGTGCTGGCCGTGGTCTCCGCGGTGGCACCGGCCGGACTGTCCATGCGGCGGCGGGCGGTGGAGCTGGCGGGCATGCGGGAGTGACCGCCCCCTGAGACGTCGCGCCGGGTGGTCAACGTCCCCCCGTCCCGCTCGGCGCGGCACCAAGAGGGCCGGCCGCCGGTTCCGTACGGCAGGCGTACGGAACGGGAGGCCGGCCCTCGTCGGTGCGGAACAGGCCTGAAAGAGAGGGGGGTTCAGACGGCGGCCGGGGAACGGGAGGGTTCCGCCATCGCCACCGCGATCTTCCGCGGTCCGGTGAACGGCTCACGGCCGTGCGCGGCCAGCATGTTGTCGACGATCAGCACGTCGTCGCGCCGCCAGTCGAACCGGGTGGACGCCGAACGGTAGGCGGCCCGCAGATGCGCGACCGTCTCGTCGGGGATACGCCCTCCGTCGCCGAAGTAGGTGTTGGTGGGCAGGTCCTCGTCGTCGAAGATCTCCCGCAGCCCCTCCTGCACCTCCGGCGCCAGCGAGGTGACATGCCAGAAGGTGGCGTGGTTGAACCAGACCTCCTCCCCGGAGACCGGGTGCGTGTGCACGGCCCGCCGGACCGTGGTGGTGCGCAGTCCGCCGTCGGACCGCCACTCGGCCGTGATGCCCTTGCCCCGGCAGTACTCCACGATCGCGTCCCGGTCCTGCGTCCCGAACGCCTCCTGCCACGGCACCCCGAAGTCGGCGTGGAAGTTGCGCACCACGCGCCAGCCGCCGCGCCGCGCGAACTCCTCGCGCACCGCCGGGTCGATCGCCCGGTACACCTCGCGGATGTCGGCGAGCGGGGTCGCGCCCTCGGTGAGGGCCGGTTCGATGCAGTAGAAGTACAGGGTGTGCGGCCAGACGGCCTGGTAGGAGTTCTCGTTGTGCAGGAAGATCTCCTCGTCGGCCGGATAGTCGGTCGACGTGTACACCTGCCCCTTGATGGTGGAGCGCGGCGAGGAGCGCTCGGCGTAGTCCAGCGGCGCGCTGCCGGAGAAGGCCCGCACCACCCCGTCGAAGCCGTCGACGCCGCCGACCTCGAAGCCGCGCAGCAGGATCGCTCCGCGGGTGCCGAGGGCCTCCCTGAGTTCGGTGCGGTGCTCGGCGATCCAGGCGTGCACCGCGGTGCCGGGCGCTGCCGTGTAGGTGATCGCGGTCATGGGACCAGGACCTTTCTCGTCGGTTCGCCCTGGCTGTCCAGGGACTCGTAGCGGCGTGGTTCGACCGGGCCGAGCGTGGTGCCGGCCTGCCGGGCCAGGGCCGCGAACACCCCGTCGACCACCGGCAGGTCCTCCACCAGCCAGGTGTCGGGACCGGTCGGCAGCGCGTGGCCGACCAGCACCGGGCCGTCGTCGGCGGGTTGTACGTCCACCTCGCGCAGGTTGGTGATGATGCCGACGCCGCTCGCCTTGACGACGGCCTCCTTGCGGGTCCAGCAGCGGAAGAAGGCGTGCAGCCGCTCCCGCTCGCCCTCGTGGGCGTCGGCGTGGGCGAGTTCGCCGGCGCTCATCACCAGCCGTGAGGCGCCCTCCACGTCCAGGTCGCGGCCGTCCTCCAGGTCGACGCCGACCTGCCGGCCGACGAGCACCGCGAGCAGCCAGTGCGGCCCGGACCTGGACAGGTTGAAGTCGAGGTCGGTGGGCGGCCAGTCGATGCGCGGCCGGCCGTGCCGCGGGTGCGCGCAGCGCGGGCAGGGGCGGCGGCCGAGGACCAGGTCGCGCGGATCCTCGCCCAGGTAGTGGGCGAGGATCCGGCGCAGCGCCGCGTGCGCCGACGCGTAGCGTGTCGCGGCCGGTTCGCCCAGGCGCCGGGCCTGGGCCAGCTCCTCCTCGGACAACAGGTCGGTGTCGCCCGGCGCCAGGGTGTCCGGTGCCCTGCCCCGCCAGACGTGGACCGCGTCGTGGTCCCTCAGATACTCGTATGCGGCGGTCATCGCCTCAGTCCGTTCTGTGCGTTGGGGAGCCGAGGGGCCGTCAGTCCGACATGGCGACCAGCACCCGGCGGTCGCCGGTGAACGGGCGGCGGCCGTGCGCCAGCAGGACGTTGTCGATCAGCAGCAGGTCTCCGGCGCGCCAGTCGACGTCGACCGCGTGCTGCAGACCGCGGTCGCGGATCTGGACGACGTACTCGGCGGGGATGGGGCTGCCGTCGGCGAAGGTGACGTTCTGCGGCAGCTCGTCCTCGGGCAGGATCTGCGCGAGGGCGGCCGCGGTGTCGTCGCCGAGGCCCGCGGGGTGCCACTGGTCGGCCTGGTTGAACCACACCTCGGCGCCGGTGACCGGGTGCCGGGTGGTGGCCGGCCGCACCGAGGAGACCCTGATGCCGCCGTCGGCCTTCCACTCCCAGGTGGCGCCGGTGGGGGCGAGGAAGGCCTCCACGTCCTCGCGGCTGGTGGTCTCGAAGGTGTCCTGCCAGCTCTTGCCGAGGCCGAAGCCGTCGTGCAGGTTCTGCACGTAGCGCACTCCGCCCGCGAAGGCCTCGCGCACCTTGTCGTCCAGGGAGTCCAGCCACAGGGCGGCGTCGACGACGGGGGTCGCGCCGCGGCTGCCGGGCTGCACCTGGCAGTAGAAGGCCAGACGCGTGGGCCAGGCGTGGGCGTAGCTCATCTCGTTGTGCATCGAGATGGTGAATTCCTGCGGGTACTCGGTGGAGGTGTAGACGTTGCTGCCGACCTTGGTGCGCGGGGAGTTGCCGTGCACGTAGGCGAGCCGCTTGGGCAGCAGCACGTCCAGCGCCTGGTCCAGTTCGGCGGGGGTGACCCCGAAGCCGCGGAAGACCAGGCCCTTCTCCGCGACCAGCAGCTTGCCGAACTCCTCGCCCATGCCGGTGACCCGCTCCACGAGCTCCTCGGCGCCGCCCACCCCCTCGCTCTCGATCTCCAGGGGGGTCCAGATGTCCGTCTGCGTCATGTCAAAACCTCCAGGTCTTCGGTGATGTCGGCGAGCAGGTCGGCCTCGCGGGGGGCGAGGTAGAAGTGGTCGCCCGGATAGGTGCGCAAGTGGAAGCCAGCGGTGGTGAGTTCGGCCCAGGCGGCGACCGCGTCCGGGGCGCAGCCGGGGTCCTCGGTGCCCAGGTGGGCGGTGATGGGGGCGTGGACGGGGGTGGGCGGGTCGGCGGGGCGGTAGTTCTCGATGAGCCGGTAGTCGGCGCGCAGCGCGGGCAGCAGCAGCTCGCGCAGTTCGGGGACGTCGTAGGCCTCCGAGCCGAGGTCGCCGAGCCGGCGCACCCCGGCGACGAGGTCGTCGTCGGACCGGTGGTGCAGGCCGGTGGGGCGGGCGCGGTGCGGGGCGGAGCGGGCCGAGACCATGAGGCGGCGCGGCACGACTCCGTGCCGGGCCTCAAGCCTGAGCGCGGTCTCGTAGGCGACGGAGGAGCCCATGCTGTGCCCGAACAGGGCGAGGGGCCGGTCGAGCCGGTCCAGCAGGGCGGCGGTCACGGCGTCCGCGAGGGCGGCCATGTCCTCGACGCAGGGTTCGGCGAGACGCTCCTGGCGTCCGGGGTAACGGACGGCGAGCAGTTCCACGTCCTCGGGCAGCCGGGCCGGCCAGCCGCGGAACAGCTGGGCGTTGCCGCCGGCGTGCGGGAAGCAGACGAGGCGCAGCCGTGGCGCGCGGCCGTTCGCCGCCGGGTAGCGCCGGAACCACGGCACGTCGTGAACGGTGACAGCGGTCATGGGGTCTCGTCTCCTTTCGTACGGGGGTGGTGGTCCGGTCCCAGAGGCTTTCGTCCGGGCCTTGAGCGAGCGTCGAGCCCGGACGCCGGACGAGCACGATGCTGCGCACCACCGCCACCGGCCCCGGCCCCGCCCGGGAGCTCCCGCCGCGAGCCAGGCCCCGGCACGGCCGGCCGAGCCTCGCCCCGGGACGCCACCGCACCGACGCCCGGCGCCACGGATTCATCCGGGAAGCCGCTTCTCACGTCGAATCCCGGCACGGCCGGCCGAGCCTCGCCCGACGACGCCACCGCACCGGCCCCGCCCGGGAGCTCCCGCCGCGAGCCAGGCCCCGGCACGGCCGGCCGAGCCTCGCCCCGGGACGCCACCGC
>NZ_JAVRBF010000117.1:0-10290 GCF_032436805.1 Streptomyces sp. P17
GCTGATGTCACGGCGCCTGGCGGGCACGAAGGACGCCAAACACCGGAAATGATCAGTTTGTTCACGGGCTCTCAGCGGGCCGTCAGGCCGGCGTCGGTGAAGCGCCGCATCAGCGAGGGCTTGCCGCGGTGCTGCTCGCGCAGGTCGTGCAGGCGCTGGGCGAACTCCTCGGGGGTGCCCGCCCGGGCGTGGATCTCGCGGAGATCTTTCAGGAGGGTGACGGCGGCGTCGTAGGGGCCGGGCTGTTTCTGCCCGATCAGGTGGACGATGTTCTCCCAGGCTTGCCCGGTGTTCTCGGCCATGCGATCCAGGTGGCTCTCACGAGCCCGCTGTTCGGCTCGGCGGGCCCGGGCGCGGGCCTGCTCTTGCTGCAGGGTGTGCTCGCTGCGCACCTCGTGGGCGGCGTCGAGGAGCTCCGCGGCCGAGCGGCGTCGGGCGGCGGCGGACGGTCCGGCTGCACCATGGGACGCGGCGCGGTGGCGGGCCAGCAGAGTGGGGCCCGGCTGCGGGGCGGTGCCCAGAGCCGCGTCCAGCAACAGGGAGTCCTTCTCGTGGGGTGGCAGGGCGCCGATCCAGGCGGCTAGAGCGTCCTTGTCGATCGCCTGGGAAGGAGCGGCACCGCTGGCGCGGGCAGCCGCGGTGAGCAGATGCGGGTCGACATGAAGGAAGTCGGCCAGAGCCTGCTGCGGGCCGGTGAGCCGGGCAAGACCGGCCGGTACGGGCGGCTCGACGGCAGATGTGTACTCGTCCTCGTCGACGTCCTCCTCCAACTCCCAGCGGGTGAGTGCGGAGAGCCAGGCCAGATAGAGGGGGCGCAGGTCGCCTGCGGCGAGTTCGGTACGCAGGGAGGTGAAGGAGGCGAGGGTGAAGGATGTCTCGAAGTCCCACTCGCCGCCGTCCTCGGCCTCGTAGGAGAAGTCGAGCAGTAGATGCCCTTTCCTGGTCCAGCAGGTCAAGACGTCTTCCGCGCAGTACGGTTCGGCGCTGCGCGCGGGCAGCAGTGTCGTGGGCAGACGCAGCAGCAGACGACGCGAGCCCCAGTTGGCGAAGTACAGGTGGGCGTCGTACATCTGCTCCATCAGTTTACGCTCATCGCCGCGGAAGTTGCCGTAGTGGTACTCGTTGACGAAGTGCGTCGCGCTGATCCGGGCCCGGCTCGACAGCGCCCGCACCCCTTCGAGCTCGTCCTTCGTCAACGGTCGGTCGATCGCCTGGAACTCGTAGTACTGGTATTCGCTCACGGCCGCGCACCCTACCGACAGGCACTTCGGCGCATTTCACGGGACCTGGAGTGTCACTCGTTCGGGTGAGGTCAGGGTTACGGCCCCGGCGACGCCGTCGGTAGGCTGGGCCGCACGGGTGACGGAACGTGCCCGTTTCCGTCCGCTCCGCCGTTCCCCGAGCGAGGTCGCTTGAGTACCGCAGCCACCCGCCCTGTCGCCGTGGACAGCTCGGCCCTACGGCCCGAAGGACTGCCCGACGCGTTCGCGATGTTGTTGGCCCGGCTGGGCACGGCGCCGGTGGATCCGGCCACCTCGGTGCTGGTGGACGCCGCGGTGGCGGTGTGGCGCAGGCCCGGTTTCGACTCCTTCCTGTCGCTGCCGCAGCTGTCGTTCGTGCCGTTCGAGTATCAGATGCAGACCGCTCGGACGGTGCTGCGGCGGATGCGCGGCCGGGCGATCCTGGCCGACGAGGTGGGGCTGGGCAAGACCATCGAGGCGGGCCTGGTGCTGTCCGAACTGCGGATGCGCGGGTTGGCGGACCGGACGCTGGTGCTCACCCCGGCCGGGTTGGTCGAGCAGTGGCGCGAAGAGTTGGAGCGCAAGTTCGGCCTGCCGACGGTGATCGCCCGGGGCCGGGAGTGGGCGGACGCGGACGCGGGCGCGGAACGGCCGGTGGTGCTGGCCTCGATCGCCTCCGCGCGCCGGGAGCCGCTGAAGTCCCGGCTGACCACAGGGCAGTGGGATGTGGTGGTGGCGGATGAGGCGCACCGGTTGCGCAATCCGCGCAGCGCCTCGGGGAAGCTGGCCCGGGCCTTGCGTGCCCGCTATCTGCTGCTGCTCACCGCGACTCCGGTGGAGAACCGGTTGCAGGACCTGTACGAGCTCGTGAGCCTGGTCGCGCCCGGGTTGCTGGGCACCCCTGCGCAGTTCCGCCAGCGGCACGCCGGAGCCGGAACGGATCCTTCGCTGCCGCGGAACCTCGACGCGCTGCGGGCCAGTACCCGTGAGGTGATGGTTCGTCACCGACGCAGCGAGGTCGAGGTGTTGCTGCCGCAGCGGCTGGCCGAGACGGTGCTGGTGGCGCCCTCGCAGGAGGAGGCGGAGCTGTATGCGGGGATCGCGGCCAGGATCAGGGCGGAGGCCAAGGGCGCGTCCTCGGCGCGGCTGCTAACTCTGCGCGGGCTGACCCGGCTGGCCGGGTCGAGCCCGCAGGCTGCCGCGCCGACCCTGGCCAAGGCGGGCTGGCCAGACCTGGCGGCGCTGGCCCGGGAAATCGAGGGATCCACCAAGGCGGAGCTACTGCTGGAGCGGCTGCGCCGGCACAACGGACAGGGGGAGAAGGTGTTGGTGTTCACCGCCTTCCGGCAGACCCTGGACGCGCTCGCCGCGCGGCTGGAGCGCGAGGGCGTCCAGGCGGCGGTCTACCACGGCAGCCTCTCGCGCCGGGGCAAGGAAGCGGCGGTGGCGGCCTTCCGCGATCAGGCGCCGGTGCTGCTGTCCACCGAGTCCGCCGGAGAGGGCCGCAATCTGCAGTTCTGCCATGTGATGGCCAATGTGGACCTGCCGTGGAACCCCATGCAGATCGAGCAGCGCCTGGGCCGACTGCACCGGGTGGGGCAGGAGCACGACGTGGTGCTGACCAATCTGGTCGCCCGGGGCACCATCGAGCAGCGGATCCTGCACGTCCTCGAATCCAAGATCAATCTGTTTGAGCTGGTCGTCGGTGAGCTCGACATGATCCTGGGCCGGGTGGACGAGGACTTCGACTTCGAGGCCTCCGTCTTCGACGCCTTCGCCACCGCAGGGGACGATGCGGAGTTCGAGGAACGCCTGGAGCGCCTGGGTGAGCGGCTGGTCAGTGCCCGCACGGACTACCTGGACAGCCGCGGCGCGATCGACGCACTGGTCGGCGGCGATGACGAGCGGGAGGCGGGCCGGTGATCCGCAAGGAGGCGGGGCTGGCCTTCTGGCTGGACTGGGTCGCCCACCGCGGTGGGCTGTGGGAGGACGCCGGGGACACCGCCCTGGCACTCCTGCCCGCTGCCCTGGCGAGTGAGCTGGAGCTGCCCGAGGAGACCGCGGTCACCGCCGACCCCGACGTCGCCCGCGAAGACGGCGCCCTGCTGCTGGTGACCGGGCACCCGGTGGTCGCCAAGGCCGCCGAGAGCGTTCTGGCCGCGGGCGACACCGGCACCCTCACCCTGGCCGCGCCGCGCTCCGTACCGCCCGATGCCGCCACGCTGCTGTCCAAGGCCCGAGAGCATCTGCCGGTCGACCACGGTCGCCTGGATCCCCGCGCCGACGCCACGCCCGAGCGGGCCCTGCGGCCGGTGCTGCGCGTGGGCGCTCTGGTGGGCTACGAGCTCTCCGCGGAGGACCACTTCCAGGAGCAGGCCGAGGTGTTCGTCGACGTACCCAGCCGCCTGCGGGTGCCGCCGAGGGTCAGCGAGTGCCTCGCCCGCACCGGCCACGACTCCCGTGCCGAGACCGCATTGCCGGTCGAGCTCGCCGCCGCCGTGGACTACGCCTCCACCAGCCGGCCGGACCTGGCCGTGGCCCTCGCTGAGGCCCACCGGATGCTGGAGGCCGCCGCCGCGCTGCGCCGTGATGGGCTGGCCGGGCAGATCGGCGACGCGTACGCCAAGGAGCGCGCCCGCGCCGAGGAGTACTACGCCGCCGCCGTGGACTCCTTGGAGCGCCGTGCCGCCACCGCGTCCGAGGACCGCGCGGCGTTGTTGCGCGCCCGTATCGAGAGCACCCGCGAGGAGCGCGCCCGCCGCCTGGCCGAGATCGCCACGAAATATCGTGCCCGCCACACGCTCACTCCCTACCGGCTGCACCTGCTGAGAGTCCCGGTGCTGCGCCTCGCGCTGGACGTCCGCAGGGGCGAGCGGCGCTACCCGTTGGACCTGGACTGGCTGCTGCCCGCCGGAGAGTTCGCCCCACTACGCTGCCCGGCCTGTGCGCAGAGCGGTGCGCCGCTGGTCGCGGCCAAGACCCACCTGGGCTGTGCCCGATGCCTGGCACCCAAGCGCCCCACCCCGGTGCCGGCCCCGGAGTCCGTACCGCCGCCCCGCGACGGCGCCGCCGCGCACGCTGCCGCATCCGCGGAAGGCGCGGTGGCGCCGGTGCGTGCGGGCGCCACTATCGCTGCGGGGCCATCGGTCGCACGAAACGCCGAGGCCGCAGGCGGCGCTGCGCCGCCAAGCAGAGGTGAAGCGAAGGCCGGGCGAACCGCCGAGGCGTCCATAGTGCGCGCCGCCTCCTCCCGCCCCGGCTCCCGGCCGGCCATACCCGGCCGTGCCCTCTCCCCGTCGCAGCGCCGATCTGTCGATCCCCAGACCCTGCACAAGCGCGCCTTCACCTTCTGGGAACACGCCGCAGGGGGCGACCGCCGCAAGCTGGAGCGGCTGTGTGCCCCAGACTCGCCCGCCGCCGCCCTGCTGCGGCTGTACGGCGCGGCCGGGCCGCTGTACGGGATCGGCGTCGGCTCCCGGGAGCGGGTGGAGTCCTGCAGCGTCGCGGTCTTCCCCGCCGAGGGACGACGCGGCTGGGACAGTGCCGGGGGCGAGGTCCGCACCGACCGGGGACGCCATGACTACCTGCTGCGCTGGTCTCTCGGGCCCGACCGGCTGATCGCCGAGGTCCTGCCCCACCAGAGCCCCTACGCGCTGAACGCCAGCACCATGATGGCGCGCTACCGCCCAGGCGGTACCGAGCCGGCCACCCGCCTCCCGCGCACCAGAGCCGAGCTGGACCCGGTCGCCCACCTGCTGTGGCAGCGCACCCCTGCCCGGCACGGGGCGCACCTGGCCGCACGAGCCCTGGCCTCCTGGTGGCGACTGGCCGACCCGCAGGCATTGCGGGAGCGTTACCCGGCTGCGGTCCTCGCTGCCGCCGCCGAACGGTCCGCCTGCTACTGGAGCGGCGTCGGCGGAGGCGGCTACGGCGACGCGGCACTGCTGTGGCAGGTCCCCGAGGCCGACCTGCGCAAGGCCGGCACGCACCTGCAGCGCCTGCTGAAACTGACCCAGGACCAGCCCTGGTAGCCGCGCACCGCGCCCGGCCCGATCGGCCGGGCCGCCCCTACCCGGAACGCACTGACGAGGGCTGCGCTTGCCGATCGCCTCGCCGCCGACCACCCGGCGGACGCGCTCGGGGTCTACCGGCGCGCCATCGAGCCCCTCAGGGCTGTCACCGGCTACCAGCAGATCGCCCGGCTGCTGCTCAGCGCCCGTGCCTGCCACCAATGGCTGGGCATCACCGCCGAGTTCGAGGCATACCGCACCATGCAGCGTGGCGACCGGAAGCGTCAGCGCGCAACCTTATGAGGATCCCAGATCAGCACGGCCTGTAGCACTACGGCAGCAGTGGTTTCGGCAACGACAGTAGGCACCGTTCCCGGCTCGGCTTGCTTGCCGGGCTCCTGACCCGGTCGAGACCGCGTCGGCTTCGGCGCGCGGGCTGAGAAGCGCCGACCGGGCCGGACGGCTGCTGGTCCGGGGAGTCCTGTGGGCCCGACTAGGATGGATCGCCGTGCCGACGAACCGGATGAACCGCGAGGACTTCTTCGCGAAGCTGGCTGGGCTCGATGAGGAGCGCCTGAGGAAGGCGTTGTGGAACCTGTACTGGCGGGGTGCCGCGCCGGTGCGGGAGCGGATCGAGGCGGAGATTGCGCCGGCTCCCCCAGCTCCGCGTGCGCGGCCTCGGGACGAGGTCCCCGATCCGGTGCGGGTCCGGGAGGAGGTGCGCGAGTTCGTCGCGTTGGCGCGGGCCGGCTCGTACCTCGCGGGGGACCGCCGGGTTTCGCCCAAGGAGCGGACCCGCTGGCGATTCACCTTCCGCCGCCTGGCCGACGAGGCACAGGCAGCACTGGCGGCGCAGGACTCCCGCCCGGCCGAGGACGCGGTGGAGGCGCTGGTCGACCTGGCCTGCTACGTGAAGGACTACGACTGTTTCCGCTCCGAGGATCCGATGGAGGCGGCGCGGTTCGTCGTCTCTGACGCCGTCGCGGCACTCTGGGGCAGGGTGCTGAGGCAGTACGGGCCGGTCGTGCTGGCCGAGCACGCGATGCCGCAGCTGGCCCGCTGGGAGTCCCGCTACGGCTGGACACGGACCGGTTTCGGCACGGTGAGCGAGCGTGAGACCTCGCTCGCCTCGGTCCTCGCACGCCTGCTGCCCGATCCTGACGCCTGGAGGGCCTGCGCGGACGGGTACCTGCAGGCACTCGACCGGCTTGCCGAGACGCAGCCGGCACGGGCGAAGCGGGCATACGGCTACGACCCCTCGGGCTATGAACGCAAGCGCCGCGCCGGGGACCTGGCCGAGTGGCACGGGATGCTGCTGGAGCGGCTCGCGGACTGCGACGCGGCGGACCGCCTCGCCCGGCTGGCTGCGCACCCCGCCCTTGCCGGTGCCGAGTCGCTGCTGTTCCAGGCCCGGCTGGCCTGGCGGGACGGCGAGACGGACCGGGCCCGCGCCCTGGTGGGCGAGGCCCTGAGCGAGCTTCCCGGGCATCAGGAGCTGCTGAGGTTCGCGACCGAGGTCGGGGCAGCGCTGCCGGCTCGGGTACAGGGGGCGGCAGGGCAGTTCTTCCGCTGAACGGACTCCGAGTCCACAGGGCATGTGCTGCTGGAGCGAGTTCAGGGCGGTCACGATGATCGGGACGACCGTGGTCCTGTGGTCAGCTCCGGAGGCGGCCTCCGATGCCCCGCGGGCGGGTGGCGCCCCGCAGCTCCCGTGCCTGGTCGCGGATCGAGGCGTCGCCGACGTCGCTGACGGACGCCACGGCAACCGGCGGACTGCGCTCGCGCAGGGGCATACTGGGCGCATGGAGTCTCGGGTGCGGTACGCGGAGATCCGGGGTCGCGTCCCGCGAGGTGGTGTAAGCGATCATGCGCTTCGCCTTCCGGTACCTGGCTCGCGATGATCTCTCCGTTGGCGCGGCACGCGAAGTGGCCCGGTCAGGCGCGGGGAGTGCCTCAGCCGGTCGAAGTACCCGGCGTGACCTGCGAGTTCCGGTCCGTTGATCGGCTACACCACCCGGCGGGACGCCATCAGATCCGGCCCTACACGGTTCCGGAGACGCTGGAGGAACTGGCCGGTCCGGCAGCCGGGGTGGTGGTTCTGCCGACTGTGCTGGACTGGACGCCGAAGCGCGTCTACGACCTGTCGGACGACGTTGACCTGCGGATGCTCTATGAGCCGGTCATCCGGGAGGCCATGCATGTGGAGGAACTGCGGACGTTCCTGGATCCGGTGCTGCTCTCGGCCGTGTGGCAGAGGCTGTGGCTTCCGCCGCGCGCGCGGTTGATGTGGGAAGGGCGATTCCCGCAACTGGCCCGCAGGGCTGCGTAGTATCCACCTGCATGGATCCCTTCCACGCCCGACTCGCCCGTATCGGTCTTGGAGCCGCCGCGGGATACGGCTTCGTACTGGCCGGCGGGTACGCGGTTCAGGCGCACGGGTTCCTGGAAGGGTGTAGCTCCGCACTGGTGAGGTTGTCGATCAGGCTGTGAGCTTGAGAAGTCGGCCTGGTGGACGGTGGATGGAGCCGGTGTTGTTCGGCGCGGACGTGAAAATTCCAGTACTCCGGGAAGTGTCCGTTGCTGGTGATGGCCCGCAGGACCAGGAGTGCCTCGGCTCCCCGGACACTCCATCTGCTGCCGGTCATGTCGAGCCGGTCGGCGATCAGATGGCGTGCTGCTCCCTCGATGACGCCGCTGGCGATCGGCCAGCCGGCGGCGAGAGCCAGGTCGTAGTGGACGAAGTCGGCGTTGGTGGTGAGGTATTGACAGGCCTTGTCGACGCCAGTCCGTTGATCACCGGTCAGTTGGCGGTGGTCGGCCTCGGTGCAGGTTCGGGGGCGCCTCGATGGTGCGCGGCTCGGCGGCGGCGAGCGGGCGGGTGGAGCGCGCGGGCCGGTGGATGATCTGCTGGGTAACCGGACGCGCACCGCCCGCTGCATCGCCTCGGCCGCCAGGCGGACGGCCGCGTCGCGGGTGGCTTGGCCCAGCATGGCGGTGTGGATGGGGCCTCCTTGGGCGAGATGACGGTCGTAGGGCAGCGGGATCACAGGCACGCCGGGCTCGCGCAGGTGCGCGGCAGCCGACTTCACATCCAGCGTGGTGTCGGGGGAGGCCGCGCTGAGGGCGACGACGGTGGTGTCCAGGGCGGAGTGCGGCAACTGCCCGAGCCAGTCGAGGACCTGCCGGGTGCCGTGCACGCCCTCGGCGGTCATCGGCGCGACCACCACTTGTGCGTGGGCGGTGTCCATCGCGGCGCGCGCCACCTCACCGGGCAGTGTCTCGCAGTCCACCACGGTCACCGCGAAATAGCGCCGCAGGGCCATCGTCACCGTCATGTAGGTGCGCAGGTCCAGCGGGGCGCCGACCCGGCCCTGGCCCGCGGGCAGCAGCCAGCCGCCGTCGGCCACCGGCACCAGGTAGCCGGTGACGTCGGTCAGCCGCATGGAGGGAGTGAGAATCCGGGCCAGGTCCGCACAGCACCAGCGCACCGTGTCCGCGCCCAGCCGCACCGGGAGCGTGCCGAGCGCCGCGTCGGCCTCCAGGGCGAGCACCGGGTCGTGCCGGTAGTGGTTGAAGGTACGGCTCAGCAGCGCGGAAACCGTCGACTTGCCGACGCCACCCCGGATCGAGGTCACCGCGATCACCCGGCCGGTCGTCACCGGCTGCTGCAACTCCTCAGCAAACCGGGTCTGTTCGGCGATCTCCTGCCTGGCGGAGGCGGTGAGTTGTATCAGGGAGCGCCCGGCACGACGTGCGACCGAGTCGCCGTGCTGGGGGCGGCCGAGGGCAATGGCGAGACGGGGGTCGACGTGGGGAGGGATCGCGGGGTCGGGGCAGGGCCCTGCGGGTCGCGGGTCGGGCGAGGCACCGGAGGAGCAGCGGGGGACGGCTCGGGAACCGCAGCGGGTCCCGTTTCCGGCTGCGCGGGGGAGCCCGGGACCGCGCCGGGATCGGCGGGAGAGGACTGGACCGGTGCCTCCCCGGAAGAACCGCCGGCGAGCTCCCGCAGCAGAGCGTGCTGCCAGTCTCCTCCACCGGTCATGCCCATCTCCGTGTCCTCACGCGAAGGTGTCGAGCAGCCGCCCGTAGACCCCGAACACGCCGATGACCAGAGGAAGCATGGCAATCACGGCGGTTGACTCCAGGACGTCGCCGATGCGCCGCAGCCGAACCCGCACATGCTCGGCGGGCTCCACGCTCAGCACCACGAGGGGGACGACCGCGAGCAGGGCCAGTACGGCAACCGGCCCGGCCGCCGCGGTGTACTCCAGCCACAGCACAGCGAGCCGCACCGCGACAACGCTCGCGGCCACCAGCAGCACCACGACCTCGGCGGTAAGCGGAAACGCACGCGCCCGCAGCCCGAGCGCCACCATGACCATGACACCGAGCAGCACCGTCCACACCGACACCGAGCACAGCACCATGACTCCGGCCACGGCCGCTGAGGCGGCCAGCACGACGGTCGCGATCGCAGTCGATCGAGACGGTCGTTCTCCCGGCAGATCGTCGCCAGATAGACCGACGTGAGCCACGCCCCCGCGTGCGTATAAGGCGTCGGCCCCGTCGCAGGCAGGTTCTTCACCTCGCCCGCACTCCCGATCCGGCACGGTACGGGGCCCTCGGCGGCTGTGGCTGAGTCGAACAGTGCGGAGCCTACCTGCATGGCTGTGACCCACGCTTCCCATGTCGGGAACTCCCCCGCCACGGGGTCCGTCAGGCAGCGCCATTTCGCGACAGCCAGCGTGAGCATCTGGGCGTCGTAGCGGTAGTCCGCCGACGTCTCGATCTCGTCGAGCACTTCCTTGGTGCTCTCGACGATTGGTGCGATGGCTTCAGCAGCGTTGCCCGTGCGGAAGTCATGGCGCAGGATCCGGGGGACGGTGGCGGTCACGGAAGGGTCCTCCATTGACGGCATCCTCACGCTCCGGCTAGGCCCATCCTCCGCACGTAGCGGTATCAGTTGAATCCGCTGGTGGGCCGTGACGGCGGGAGGGGTGTCGGTGTTGTCTGAGCATGTTGATGACTCCGCCTCCTGC
>NZ_JAVRBF010000245.1:0-645 GCF_032436805.1 Streptomyces sp. P17
CCCCTTTATGCGACTTTGAAACAGACAATGTGGAATCTCTGAAAATATCAGCCATAGGCTTACCGTATAGGTAAGCCAGTTCTTTAATTTTTTTATACTCAATATCGTTCACACGAACCTTCATTTCATTAGTTCGCTTTATTTGTTTTTTGTTTTCTTCAATAACGTCAATGTATTTTCTCCTTTTTTGTTTTTTTGGTTTTGGGGGTTTGATGGGGGCTTGCCCCCTCACCAGCAGTGTAGTCCCCGGAGGGGACGGAACGGTGTGCTGGCTTCACCAATACTATTATTATAACATATTTTTAATTTACCCATTTTGGGTTTTAGCCATGGTGTTGAAAGTGGTAGATAGATCAAAGTTTACCAAGGTGCTATAATGCCATTGACACGAATCAAGCGGGGAAGGACGATGGTTGAGAATAAACGGGTCGGTTTAATAATTATTATAGTATCAGGCTTTTCAATTTTAGCTTGGATACTCCTTTCTTCAAATTATTATCCTGATATAGGCTTGCTAGCTAGCTTATACTATGGCATGGATCTTATGGAAATAAGTTTTTCCCATTCCTTCTTCCACGAAACACCTTTCTGTGATATTTCAGGCTACCAGCCTGATTGTATTGAGTTAGTAATAAAAGCCAAGTA
>NZ_JAVRBF010000118.1:0-9969 GCF_032436805.1 Streptomyces sp. P17
ATCATGCTGATGTCACGGCGCCTGGCGGGCACGAAGGACGCCAAACACCGGAAATGATCAGTTTGTTCACGGGCTCTTAGAGAGCACGGGCAGGAATCGATTGGCGGTGCCCGAGGCACGCTCCGACTCCGACAACTTGACTCGCAGCTCGGTCGGCGTGATGTGCCCGACAACCACGATGTGTGGATCGGTCGCCGTCCGCTTGTTCACCGTCAAGGTTTGCAAGGTGCCGCCGTCCCACGCCTGCCGCAGCATCGGAAGGAGCGTGTTGCCCTCGCGCTTGCCCTGGGCGAGCACCGCGGCGAACTCGGACTCGGTGACGAGGAGACGCTTATCCGGAACGCCCTCGTCGAAGCCCTTTTCGTCTGGGTCACGTCCGACGCCATCGCGCACGCAGTGGATGAGTCCTTCGGCGCTGGAGAGCCCGTTGACGAAGTTCTCGGTGCCGAACAGGCCCGCCGCGCCTGCGGCCACGAGCAGGCGGCGGATCTCGCCTGCCGAGGTTCCCTTCATGCCGCCTGCGGTCTTGCCGACGACGAGCACCCAGAGCCGGGCCCCGTGCTCGACACCACCTGCACGCATGTGCGGGCCACGACCGATCATCGCTCCGGCGCCGGCGTACAGGGTGAACAGCAGCGCCGCAGGGTCGGCCTCAGTGTGCGGCTCCAGTTCCCTCACGATGCGGCCCGGGAGGCCGTAGTACGCATTGTCGGAGAGCACGGGCCATGGCCGCCCCCGGGCGACGCATCGACCGAGAGTGCGGACACGTCCTTGCCGGTGGCGGGCTCGAACTCCGCCTTCAGCCTCTCCCGGCTCATGACGCCCTCCCGATGCCGTCACGGAGGGCTTCGCGGAGGGTCCGGTCGATCTCGTCGTCCGGCAGGCCGGCGATCTGGGCGGCGTCGTACAGCTCGTCGATCACGGCGCGCAAGCCCGAACCGGGGCGGCGAGGTTCCTCGGCTACGACATCACCGTGCACCACAACGACCGCAAGATCTCCGGCAGACGGCGCTCTGTCAATGGGACCATCGGTCTGCGTGTCCCCCGTTCGGTGGTATCTGCCAAGCAAGCCCAGTACAAGATGCGCGGCAAACCCGCGCGTCGGCCCGACCTGCTGAACCAGGACGATCACGTCATCATCAGCACCTACGGGTCCGAGTACCGCGGCATCGTCCAGTACTACCTGATGGCCGGCGACGTCTTCCGACTCGCCCGGCTGCAATGGGTCATGGAGACCTCGATGCTGATGACGCTCGCCAACAAGCACCGCTCGTCGGTGTCGAAGATGGCTCGCAAATACGCGGCCACCATCGACACGCCGCACGGGCTCCGCAAGTGCTTCGAGGCTCGCGTCGAACGCACCGGCAGGAAGCCGCTGGTCGGACGGTTCGGCGGGATCCCGCTGAGACAGAACAAGAAGACGGTCATCACCGACCGTCGGCTGGCCCCGGTCAACACCAAACGCAAGGAACTGGTCACCCGGCTCCTCGCCGGGCGGTGCGAGTCATGCGGACGCGTCGACGCAGTGGAAGTCCACCACGTCGCCAAGCTCGCCGATCTCGGACGATCTGGAAACCGGCCTCCGTGGGCAGATCTCATGGCCGCTCGACACCGCAAAACCCTTGTGGTGTGCGGGAGTTGCCACGCGGACATCCACGGAAGGAAACCCGTCCCAGCACTCACGGAGTAGTCACTGGAGAGCGACGTGCGGTGAAAGTCGCATGCGTCGTTCGGGCTGGGGGCCGTGGGAAAAGGGCCTGCTCAGCAGGCACCTCGCCGACGGCCCACCAGTACCCTGTCCCGGCCGGACAAGGGTTCCCAGTCCTGCAAGGAGCACAGCACCAAGACGAAGACGGTCGTGCCCAACGCCGATCACGGCAAGGGCATGCGCTGGCAGGTCCGGTACCGCGACCCGGGCCGTAACCAGGCGAAGGAGAACTTCACCACCAAGTCCCAGGCGGAGCGCAGGGCGGCCGAGATCGCAACGGACCTGGACAAGGGCCAGTATGTCCATCCCAGCGAGTTGCGGATCACGTTCCGCGAGTTCGCCGAGCAGTGGCGCAAGGCGCAGCCACATCGGGCGACCACTGCGCGCGACGTCGAGACCGTCCTACGGCTGTACGTCTACCCGACGTTCGGCGACCGCCGGCTGGCATCGATCCGGCAAGGTGAGCTGCAAGCATGGTTGACCGGCCTGGTCAGGGTGAACGGTCTGGCACCCCGCACCGCCAGGAAAGCTCAGCAGAAGGTCTCCGCCGTGTTCAACGCGGCCGTGCGCGACCGGCTTATACCGGTGTCGCCCTGCGCCGGACTGAAAGCTGTGGAGGTCCCTCACGCCGAGATCACGCCACTTACCTCAGCGGAGGTACATAAGCTCGCCCACGCCATGCCGGCCCGGTACCGGGCGCTGGTCATCCTCGCGGCCGGAAGCGGACTGCGGGCCGGAGAGCTCTTCGGCCTCCAAGTGCGGCACATCGACTTCCTCCGTCGCACGGTGAAGGTCGAGCAGCAGGTGCAGCGGGCCTACCCCGGCGTGGTCGTGTGTCCGCCCAAGACGAAGCATTCGTACCGCACGGTGCCCGTACCGCAGAGCGTGATCGATGCCCTCGCCGCTCACCTGAAGGCGTACCCGGCGGAGCAGGACGACTTCGTCTTCGCCGGCCCCGTCAACGCGGACCACTTCGCCGACACCGTCTGGCGTCCGGCGGTCAAAGCGGCCGGGCTCCCCAAGGGCACTCGGCTGCACGCCCTAAGGCACACGTACGCGAGCGTCTTGATCAAGCACGGTAAAGGGCCGAAGACCGTGGCCGCGCGGCTGGGTGACACCGTGATCGTGGCGATGGCGATCTACGCGCATCTGTTCCCCGACGAGGACGAGGACACCCGCGAGGCGGTCGAGGAGTTCCTGGCCGAGGCAGCGTGATGTGCCCTCGATGTGCCCTCGGATCTTGGTCGAACGGCTGAGCGCCAGCTAGCCCGCAGGGCAGCGCCGCACAGGTGAGTTCGCCCACAACAGCCCTTGGCGGAGGAGCGACCGGACGTTTTGCGCCTTACGCTCGACGAACCGCACGACCCCCGTCGCCCCCTATCCGGATTTCCCGCCAGCGGAGGTTTCTGCTTCATGAAGCTCACCGTCGTCGGCTGCTCGGGGTCGTTCCCGTCCGCGGAATCGGCCTGTTCGAGCTACCTCGTCGAGGCCGACGGCTTCCGGCTGCTCCTCGACATGGGCAACGGCGCCCTTGGCGAGCTGCAGCGCCACTGCGGTCTCTACGACCTCGACGCGATCTTCCTGAGCCATCTGCACGCCGACCACTGCATCGACATGTGCGCGTACTTCGTCGCACGCTACTACCGCCACGACGGCGGCCGCTGCGACCCGATCCCGGTCTACGGACCCGAGGGCACGGAGCACCGGCTGACCACGGCCTACGCCGACACCCCCTCGGCCTCCTCGATGAGCGAGGTCTTCGACTTCCACACCGTCAAGCCGTCCACCTTCGAGATCGGCCCGTTCACGGTGCACACGGAGCGCGTGGCCCATCCGGTGGAGGCGTACGGCATCCGCGTCGAGCACGGCGGGAGGTCCCTGACGTACTCCGGCGACACCGGCGTCACCCCGACGCTCGACGAACTCGCCCGCGACACCGATCTGTTCCTGTGCGAGGCGGCCTTCACGCACGGCAAGGAGAACATCCCCGACCTGCACCTCAACGGCCGCGAGGCAGGCGAGACGGCGGCCCGCGCGGGCGCCCGCCGCCTGGTCCTGACCCACATCCCCCCGTGGACCGACGCCCAGGTCAACCTGGCGGACGCCCGCGCGGTCTACGACGGTCCGGTGGAGCTGGCGGCGCCGAGGCAGACGTACGAGATCTGAGACCCGCACGACATGACGAGGCCCCCCGGAACGGTTCCGGGGGGCCTCGCCGTCGTTCAGACCTCGGCTCACGCCTTGGTGAGGTCCTCGACCTCCTCCTCGGGCTCGCGGCCCGGGGTGGTGAGGTTGAACCTGGTGATCGCGAAGCGGAAGACGACGTAGTAGATCACGGCGAAGACCAGTCCGATCGGGATGATCATCCAGGGCTTGGTGGCCAGATTCCAGTTGAGGAAGTAGTCGATCGCGCCGGCCGAGAAGCTGAAGCCGTGGTGCACGCCCATGGCCCAGGTGACGGCCATCGAGAGCGCGGTCAGCACCGCGTGGATGACGTAGAGCAGCGGCGCGATGAACATGAAGGCGAACTCGATCGGCTCGGTGATGCCGGTGACGAACGAGGTCAGCGCGAGCGACATCATCATGCCGCCGACGGCCTTGCGGCGCTCGGGGCGGGCCGTGTGCGTGATCGCCAGGGCGGCGGCCGGGAGGGCGAACATCATGATCGGGAAGAAGCCGGTCATGAACTGGCCCGCGGTCGGGTCGCCGTGGAAGAAGCGCGGCAGGTCGCCGTGCCAGACGGCACCGGCCGGGTCCTTGAAGGAACCGATCTCCTGCCAGGCCACGGTGTTGACGAACTGGTGCATGCCGACCGGGAGCAGCGCGCGGTTGATCGCGCCGAAGATGCCCGCACCCGCTGCGCCGAGACCGGTCATCCACTCGCCGAAGTTGGTGATGACCTCACCGACGGGCTCCCAGGCCAGGCCGAAGAAGACACCGACGATGGTGCCGATGAAGGCCATCAGGATCGGGACGAGCCGACGGCCGTTGAAGAAGCCCAGCCAGTCGGGGAGCTTGGTGCGGTGGAAGCGCTGCCAGGTGACGGCGGCTATGAGGCCCATGATGATGCCGCCGAAGACCTTGGGGTCGTTGTAGGTGGCGGCGACGTCCGCACCCTTGGTGACCTTTGCTTCGGTGATCGGGAACGCGGTCAGCACGTTCTTGTAGACCAGGAAGCCGACCAGCGCCGCCAGTGCGGTCGAGCCGTCGGCCTTCTTGGCGAAGCCGATGGCGATGCCGACACAGAACAGCAGCGGCAGGTTGGCGAAGACGGCGTCGCCCGCGGTGGCGAAGACCGACGCGACCTTGTTCCAGCCGAGGCCGTCCTTGCCGAACACGTCGTCCTGGCCGAGGCGCAGCAGGATGCCCGCCGCCGGCAGTACGGCGATCGGCAGCTGGAGGCTGCGGCCGACCTTCTGCAGGCCCTGGAACAGGCCGGATCCCCACTTCTTCGTGGGGGCCGCCGATGCGGTGGCGGTGCTCATAGACTTCCTCCATCGGGTGGTGGTCTACACCACTCAGTGGTGTAGACCTGTTGTAGCACGATGAAGGGCGCATAAGGAACCCGCGATTCCGTTACCGGAACCGCGGGTTGTGCAACCGTTGTTCGGGGCGCGTGATCACGCCTTGGTGACGTCCTCGTGTTCCTCCTCCGGCTCCCTGCCCGGCGTCTTGAGATCGAATCTCGTGATCGCGAACCGGAAGATCACGTAATACACGACTGCGAAGGCAAGCCCGATCGGAATGATCGCCCACGGCTTGGTCGCCAGGTTCCAGTTGATGATGTAGTCGATGAGACCGGCGGAGAAGCTGAAGCCGTCGTGCACCCCGAGCCCCCACGTCACCGCCATCGACACACCCGTCAGCACCGCGTGCACCGCGTACAGCAGCGGCGCGATGAACAGGAACGAGTACTCGATCGGCTCGGTGATACCCGTGACGAACGACGTCAGCGCGACCGAGAGCATCAGGCCGCCGACCTCCTTGCGGCGGTGCGGCTTGGCGCAGTGCGTGATGGCGAGGGCGGCGGCCGGCAGCGCGAACATCATGATCGGGAAGAAGCCCGAGGTGAACTGACCCGCGCCGGGGTCGCCCGCCAGGAACATGTTGATGTCGCCGTGCACCACCTCGCCGTCCGGCGTGGTGTAGGTGCCGAACTGGAACCAGATGGGCACGTTCAGGAACTGGTGCAGGCCGATCACCAGCAATGCCCGGTTGGCGATGCCGAAGATGCCCGCACCCCAGGAGCCCGCGTCGCTCAGCCAGTCGCTGAAGTTCTCCAGCGCGTCACCGACCGGCTGCCAGATCCACAGACACAGCGCCGCGAAGGCGATGGCGACGAAGGCCATGATGATCGGCACAAGGCGGCGGCCGTTGAAGAAGCCGAGCCAGTCCACCAGCTTGGTGCGGTGGTAGCGGGCCCAGAAGAAGGCCGTCAGCAGGCCGATGACGATGCCGCCGAAGACCCCCGGGTTCTGGTAGGTGAAGGCCGACACCGCGCCTTCCGCCGTCTGGCAGCCGACGTCGAGTTCCCTCGTCCCCTCCGGGCAGTCCTCGGGAAACTGGCGCAGCACATTGAAGTAGACGAGGAAGCCCGCCACCGCCGCCAGCGCGGTCGAGCCGTCCGCCTTCTTCGCCATGCCGATCGCGACACCGACACAGAACAGCATCGGCAGGCCCAGCTGGCCGTCGAGCAGCGCCCCGCCCGCCCCGTTCATCACCTTGGCGACGTTGTCCCAGCCGAGCCCTTCGTCGCCGAACACATCAGGCTGGCCGAGCCGGTTGAGGATACCGGCGGCCGGCAGGACGGCGATCGGGAGCTGAAGACTGCGGCCCATCTTCTGCAGGCCCTGGAACGCCGACTGCCACCGCCGACGTGCTGGAGAGGTCTCGGAGGGGGCGTTCATCAGTTGGCGACCGCCTGTCAGGTGGTGTAGACCAGTTATCGACGATTGGGTAGCTGTGACGTCATCTTTCGGTACGTACGGCGCAATCGCTCGAAAAGTTGGGCCAACTGTGCGTGAGGAGACCGAAATGGCCACCAAGGCAGAGAAGATCGTCGCCGGGCTCGGCGGCATCGACAACATCGAGGAGGTCGAGGGCTGCATCACGCGCCTGCGCACCGAGGTCAGCGACGCCGCCCTCGTCGACGAGGCGGCCCTGAAGGCGGCCGGCGCCCACGGCGTCGTCAAGATGGGCACGGCGATCCAGGTCGTCATCGGCACCGACGCCGACCCGATCGCGGCGGAGATCGAAGACATGATGTGAGGCCGGGCACTCCTTGCCCCGGCCTCACCTGAAGGGGTCCCTTCCCACCGGGGGAGGGGCCCCTTCCACATGTCCGGCTAGGCTCATCGCCATGTCACGCATCGACGGCCGCACCCCCGAACAGCTCCGCCCGGTCACCATCGAACGCGCCTGGAGCAAGCACGCAGAGGGCTCCGTCCTCGTCTCCTTCGGCGACACGAAGGTTCTGTGCACCGCCTCCTTCACCGAAGGCGTCCCGCGCTGGCGCAAGGGCAGCGGCGAGGGCTGGGTCACCGCGGAGTACGCCATGCTGCCCCGCGCCACCAACACCCGCGGCGACCGCGAGTCCGTCCGGGGCAAGATCGGCGGCCGTACGCACGAGATCAGCCGCCTCATCGGCCGATCCCTGCGCGCGGTCATCGACTACAAGGCGCTCGGCGAGAACACGATCGTCCTGGACTGCGACGTACTGCAGGCCGACGGCGGCACGCGTACGGCGGCCATCACCGGCGCGTACGTGGCACTCGCGGACGCCATCGCCTGGGCCCAGGGCAAGAAGCTGATCAAGCCCGGCCGCCGGCCCCTCACCGGAACCGTGTCCGCGGTCTCGGTCGGCATCGTCGGCGCAGTCCCGCTCCTCGACCTCTGCTACGAGGAGGACGTGAAGGCCGAGACCGACATGAACGTCGTCTGTACCGGCGACGGCCGCTTCGTCGAGGTCCAGGGCACGGCGGAGGCCGAGCCCTTCGCCCGCGACGAACTGAACTTCCTGCTGGACCTGGCGGTTTCGGGCTGCACCGAACTCGCTGTCCTCCAGCGCAAGGCCCTTGATACCGTCCTCGAAAAGTAAAGGACGCACCAAGCCAGGCGTCCGGCACGGGCAACCACGCCGACCGCCCCCGCGTCAGTAGGGGTACGGGCGTACGACACACCGTCGTACGCCCGGCCAGGCACGGGGGCCTGCCGCAGGCCTGAGCACGGGAGGGACACCAGCATGGGCGCGAGCCGACGCCGTCGGAGCCGTATCGCCATTGTCGCCGCAGTGGCCGCAGTAGGGCTGACCGCCGGACTCACCACCGGCTGCGACGCCGTCAGCAAGGCGCTGGACTGCGTCCAGACCGCCGAGGCCGTCGCCGACAGCGTGACCGAACTCCAGCAGGCGGTGGAGGGCGCGGCGAACGACCCGACGCAGATCGACGAGTCCCTCGACTCCATCGACAAGAACCTCGGCGAGGTCGGCGACAAGACCGGCAACGCCGACGTCAGCAAGGCGGTCGACGACCTCTCCGCCGCGGTCGACAACGTCCGTACGGCCATCAAGAACGGCGACGAGACCCCCGACCTCACCCCGGTCACCGACGCGGCCGGCGAACTCACCAAGGTCTGCACACCCTGATACTGGGGGCATGACCCGCCTGATCCTCGCCACGCGCAACGCCGGAAAGATCACCGAGCTGAAAGCGATCCTCGCCGACGCAGGTCTGAGCCATGACCTGGTCGGCGCGGACGCGTTCCCGGGCATCCCGGACGTCAAGGAAACCGGAGTGACGTTCGCCGAGAACGCCCTCCTCAAGGCCCACGCCCTGGCCCAGGCCACGGGCCTGCCCGCGGTGGCCGACGACTCGGGCCTCTGCGTGGACGTCCTGAACGGCGCCCCGGGCATCTTCTCGGCCCGCTGGGCGGGGAAGCACGGGGACGATCGCGCGAACCTGGACCTGCTGCTGGCCCAACTGTCGGACATCGCCGACGAACACCGCGGCGCCCACTTCGCCTGCGCGGCAGCACTCGCCCTGCCGGACGGCCGGGAGCGAGTGGTCGAGGGCCACCTCCGAGGCCTACTGCGCCACACCCCGGTCGGCACGAACGGCTTCGGCTACGACCCGATCCTCCAGCCGGACGGCGAGTCCCGAACCTGCGCGGAACTGACCCCCGATGAGAAGAACGCGATCAGCCATCGCGGGAAGGCGTTCCGGGCGCTGGTGCCGGTGGTTCGGGAGCTGTTGGGCTGAGGCGTGAGAGAGGGGCCGTCCCCTTCGGGCGGCCCCTCTGCGCATGTGCGGCCGGTGGGACTCGAACCCACACGGGATTTCTCCCACGGGCACCTAAAACCCGCGCGTATCGCCTATTTCGCCACGACCGCCCCAAAACGGACATCATGCTCGACCGGTGACGTCCAGTGTACGGGGCGAGCCAGCTGCGCGACGAGGGGTGCCCCTCGCCTTCTGGCGACACCATGTCTCCGTCAGCGCATGACAGTTGGGGCACAGGGACCGCAGGTTCTCCCGCCGATTGTCGCGCCAGTCTCCGTTGGTGTGATCGATCTGTAGTGTGATCGGCTGCCCCAGCCACTCGCCCTTGTTGCCGCAGGTCTCGCATGCGTATGGCGCGCCGACTTCGGCCAGGGCTCGGTGAAGCTGAGATCTGTTGGTCCGGCCCGCGTCCGGAGGCAGGACGGTCAGTACTCGGTGAGAGATGGGCTGGGGGACGGGGCGATCCGGTCGGGCCCAGGTTCGGCGCGTGAAGTGGCTTGTGTCCAAACCGAGCCGAGCTGCCGCGCGGCGCACGCGCCGGTGATTGGTGTCGTTCACGTCCAGACCCATGCCGCGCATCACGTCGGCGTAGCTCGTGGAGTGTGGCACCAGGTCGCGGAGCCTGCCCTCGGGGATCGATGCGCGTTGATGGGAGAAGTGCCCGGTGTCGATGTGCTGGTTGCGCAGCAGGCGGCTCAGGGTTGCACGCGAGCGGCTGTCGTCCGGTACACCCAGAGCCCGCGCCACGCCGCGTACGCTGGTCGCCCCTGCTGCGGCTGCCTTGAGTTCTCCGGTGGTGAAGGGCAGGTCCAGGTCGGTCCGGTCGATGCCGGGGAAGTGGCTGATGTCGATCCCCGCAGCGCTGATGCGACGCCGGATGTGGGACAGAGTGCCCGTGGCGGGCGTCGCGCCTAGGGGGTGTTTTGAAAGTCCTGTGCGGTGCCCGCGGTGTTCGGTGCGTGCCCTCGGCGTGCCGGACGAAGG
>NZ_JAVRBF010000246.1:0-556 GCF_032436805.1 Streptomyces sp. P17
TTCGTCCACCATCTCAGATGGTTCGGGTACATGTGCAGCGAGACGCCAAGCATGTGAACCATGAAGCAAACATGGCTTTTTATCGCAGTCTTGGTTTCATCGTGGTCGATTGTCGCCCTCCAAAGGTGGACAGAGTTTTCTCACGTGCAACAAGCAGTCATGCTCCACGTGCTCCAAGGAAACCGTTCCTTGGTTGGCCTCTACTCTCCAACGGTCGTCTTCGTCACATGATGAATGAGGACAAGGAGAATTGGAAATACGCTAAGAAACCAGCTTGTGTGGTGCGTGTTTACTGCAATACCAAAGGCAATCGTCAGATATTCAAATGGCCGGACTATCAGTCCGTAGAACTTATTCAAGTATTTGGCGATGAGTGTGTCTTGGCCCTGACAGATGCACAGTATAACCGTGCAATCAAGGCAGGTGCTATTGATGCTTATGAGTACATCAGCACAAAGGTTGTCCAGTATATGGAAACCTCTACTGCGTACACAGATGAAGCAATCCAATCTTCGATCAAAGATACTTCTTCGATCCAATGATCGTAGTTTGCTTC
>NZ_JAVRBF010000119.1:0-9891 GCF_032436805.1 Streptomyces sp. P17
CCGGATCGTGCCGGATCGCCCGGGGGACGCTCGCCGCGGCCGTGTGCAGCCGCGCGAAGGCCCGGTCCGTGGCGTCGCCGGTACGGTGCAGCAGCCCGTCGGTGTACAGCAGAACCGTCTCTCCGGCCTCCGCCTGGAGCTCCACGCTGGGCGCCTCCCAGCAGGCCAGCATGCCGAGCGGGGCGGATACGGTCGTCTCCACGAACTCGGTGCGCCGCTCGCCGATCAGCAGCGGCGGGCAGTGCCCGGCCCCGGCGAGCGTGATCTTGCGCAGGGCGGGCTCGCAGTAGGCGAACAGGGCGGTCGCCGAGCGGGCGGGCTCGGTCAGCCGCAGCAGCAGCTCCAGATCGGACAGGACCGCCACCGGGTCCTCGCCCTCCATCACGGCGTACGCCCGCAGCGACGCCCGCAGCCGGCCCATCGCGGCGACCGCGCTCGGCCCGGAGCCGGTGACCGAGCCGACCGCGAGGCCGAGGGCGGCGTCCGGCAGCGGCAGCGCGTCGTACCAGTCGCCGCCGCCGAGCGGCCCGGTGCGATGCCGGGCGGCGAGCTGGACGCCGGCCACCCGGGGCAGCCGGGAGGGCAGCAGTTCCTCGGACATCGTCGCCATGCACGCGCGCGTGCGCTCGACCTCCAGCAGCCGGGCCAGGTGCTCGGTGGCGTAGCGCGTGTACAGGCCGACGAGGTGCCGCTGGCGCTCGGACGGCTCGGCGGGCTCGTCGTAGAGCCATACGGCGGCGCCGAGCCGGCCGGCGGCGTCGGTGTGCAGGGGGAGTGCGTAGCTCGCGGCGTAACCGAGGCGCGCGGCGACCTCGCGGTGGCGCGGGTCGAGGCCGTGCTCGGCGAACAGATCGGGCTGCGCGATCTCGCCGTCCCCGCCCGGCAGTCCGGCCGGTGTGTCGAGGAGCCTCCCGTACGGCATCGAGCCGCGCGGCACGGTCTCGATGTGGCCGAGGTCCGCGCGGGCCAGGCCCAGGCCGACGGTGGTGTCCGGACCCCGTCCGTCGGCGGGTTCCAGTACGACGAGTCCGCGCCGGGCGCCGACGAGGGCGGATCCCGCGCGCAGCAGCTCCTGGAGGGCGTCGGACAGGGAGTCCGTACGGGCCAGGCGTTCGGTGAGTTCGTGCAGGGTGGTGAGGTCGGAGACCCAGTCGGCGAGGCGGTCCTGGAGCAGCAGTCCGGGGGTGCCCGGAGTGGTCGGCGGTGTGACGGGAGTTGCGGCTGTGTTTTCGGAGGCCGCGGGCGCCGGCGCGACAGTGTGTGCGGGCGAGGGAACCGTTGAATCGATTCCGGCCACTTTCGGAGGGTGAGGGGCGTTCATGGCGTCCGGCTTTCCGACCGGTGCGTATTGCTCAAAAGCATCGCAAACCCCCATGTCATTCTGCGCCGCTAGCAGTGTCTCCACATGTACACGCACTCGTGAGGGGATGTCCAGCATTGTCCTGCCGGGATTCCTGGTGTCCGTGGGTAACCAGTCCACATCTTCCTGACCCCTTGCAGAAAGGCAAAGTTGGCTTAAAACTGCCTCAGGGAACGCCTTATTGCGGTCGACTGGGCTTGCTCCACGGAGCGTCACAGCGGTCGTGATGGGTACGTACTCGGAGAAGGCCAGGGGTGGTTGACAGTCACCCGGAACCTGGTGGCGGACCCGGGCGTCTTAGCCACCGACGACCGTGCCCCATCCTCCCGTGGCGGAGGCGAAGAGAAATACGCGCACGGCAAAACGCCAGACTTCGCCACCCCACGCCACGCCCGTGCTTTTGATAGACGCAGGTATGGGCGAGGCTGCCGCGGACGCAGCCAACGCTCGGCCCATAGGGGTTCCCCTTGCTCGTCGCAGGGGTGTGATGCGCCAACAGGTACGCACAGTGAAGTGATCGACACATGGTGTGATGTGGACCACGGTGTTGCCAGCGGTGCAACGGAAAGGAACGAGCGCTCATGCGCGAGATCCTCGGAAGGCGACGCAGGCTCCTGTCCCAGCGCAACGGCGGGAGGCCTGAGTTGCTCAGCGCGGCCCTGACCTTCGCGACTCAATGGCAGTGGCCCGTACTCCCGGGTGTGACGGCGGACCCGCAGGGGCGGCCCTGCTGCGGCTGCCCCGACCCGGAGTGCACGGTGCCCGGTGCGCACCCCTTCGACCCCGGCCTCCTCGCGGCCACCACCGACGAGCGCATGGTGCGGTGGTGGTGGACCAACCGCCCGGCGGCGCCGGTCGTGCTCGCCACCGGCGGCAAGGCGCCCTGCGCGGTCAGTCTGCCCGCCGTGCCTGCCGCCCAGGCCCTCACCGCCCTCGACCGCATGGGTATCCGACTCGGTCCCGTGATCGCCTCGCCCACCCGCTGGGCCCTGCTCGTCAAGCCGTACTCCATGGAGCTGTTGGGCGAACTGCTGTACGCCAAGGACTATGTCCCGGGCTCCCTCAGGTTCCACGGCACGGGCGGCTATCTCGCCCTGCCCCCCTCCGAGACCGGCGAGGGCGCCATCCGCTGGGAGCGCGCGCCGCTGCCGGGCCCGGCCACCCCGTGGGTGCCGGATGTGGAGACCGTGGTGGACGCCGTGGTGGAGGCCCTCACTCGTACGGGTGTGAGCGCGCCCGAGTTGTAGGGGTGTCGGGCGCGCGCCGGACGGGGTGCCCGCCCTCCCTCGTTATCTTCCGCTGTATGAACCTTCGTCTGCTCGCCCTCGGGGGCGTCGCGGTGTGCGCGGTGGCGCTGCCGCTGGCCGTGGCGTCCGCCGGGCAGGTGGGCGAAGAGAGTCGTACCACCGCGCCTGCTTCCGTACGTCCGTCCGCGCCCGCCGACGAGAAGGCACCCTCGCCCTCGCCCCTGCGACTGGGCCTCGGCCTGGCGACCGCCGCCCGCTGCGGACCCGAACTCACCTCCCCCGACGGCATCGAGGCGCAGACCTGTGTCCTCACACAGGGCGAGGAGACGTGGGCGCGCACCTACTACCGCAACACCACCGGCAGGGCGCTGGGTTCGGTACTGAGCGCCATGGGTCCCGGCGGGCGCACTGTGCAGATGCGATGCGCGGTGAGTGCCGAGGACGAGCCCGGCAGCTGTGAGACACCGCATGAGCGCACCCAGGGTGAACTGGCCGGCTACACCGCGGTCGCGGAGTTCGCGGCCCGGGCCGGCGAGGGCCCGCTGCTGCTGCGTTCCGGGAGCAACTCCCGGGCGCCTACGGGCAGTTGACATGTGACGGCGTTCTGTAAAGAGCCGTGGACATGAAAAGACCCGGTTGCTGGCGACGGGGGATGCACCAGCAACCGGGCTACTGGAACGGTAACAAGAGATCGGCGGTTCGCAAATTCGATCCGGGCTTTCCGGTCACCGATTTCCCTGTGCCGACGGGGAGTTGTGATCGGAGTCACCTGTTCCGGGCACCCCCCTGGCGGCTGACCCGTCGGTCAGCCGGGAGGAGCGCCTTCCTGTGCGTCAGCTGAGCGTGACCTGGCGGTTGGTCAGGCCGCCCCGCGCGCGGCGCTCGTCCGCGGTGAGCGGGGCGTCGGTCGCCAGTGCGGCGGTGAGACGCTCCGCGAACTCGGCGGCCGGCTTCTCCACATCCTGGGCGCCGACCTCGCTCGGCAGGTCCCAGACCGGGACGGTGAGGCCGTGGGCGCGGAAGGAACCCACGAGACGGGTGCCCTCGCCGAGGTTCGACCGGCCCGCCGCGTGCAGCCGCGCGAGGGCGTCCAGAAGCTGCTCCTCGGGGTACGGCATGACCCAGCGCAGGTGGTTCTTCTCCGGCGTCTCGCACCAGTACGCGGCGTCCACGCCGGTCAGCCGCACGGTCGGGATGGCCGCGGCGTTGGCCCGCTCCAGCGAGGCGGTCACCTCCGGGGTGGCGTTCTCCGCGTCCGGGACCCAGAACTCGAAGCCCGGGTGCACAACTGGCTCGAACGCGCCTTCGGGGTCGAGCAGGTCCTGCAGCCGCGGACCGTCGGCCGGGGCGCGCCGCGCCTGCACCGGGGAGCCGGGCTGCGCTTCCAGGGCCCGCTGGAGGGTGTCGGCGAGATCGCGGCTGATGTCACCGGACGCCGTGTCGTTCTGCAGGCCCAGCAGGACCGAGCCGTCGTCGCGGCGCAGCGCCGGCCAGGCCATCGGCAGCACGGTCGCCAGCGTGACGGACGGAACCCTCTCGGGCAGGCCGCTCTTCAGGGGCAGCGCCACGGTGGCGGCGGGCACCAGCTCGCGCAGGGCCACCCAGTCGCACTCGCCGGGCAACCCCTCGAACGGGCGCTGCACCAGCTCGGTCACGGCCTCGGCGGCAGCCTTGCCGTGACAGGCCTTGTAGCGGCGGCCACTGCCGCACGGGCAGGGCTCGCGGGCGCCGACGACCGGGATCTCTCCGTCCCTGAGCTGCGGGCGCGTGGCCTTTGTCTGGGGTCGCTTCTTGGCCATGAGGGTGTCTCCCGGAAACGGCTCGTCTCGTACGGCGGGAGCCTAGCTGTTCACGCGATGGCCGACGCGACCCTGTGGACAACGCGCCCTTTACGGCGTCGGCGTCTCAGTCCAGGTCGTCGAAGGCGTCCGCGAAGTCCAGCTCGGGGATCGTGGCGACCGACGGGGCCGCGACGCGCGTAGCGAAATCATGGCGGCGGTGCCCGGCGTCGGGATCGTGGACGACGTCGTGGACGACGACCCACACCGTGACCTCGCCCCGGGCGTCGTCCCGGACGCCCCAGTCGTCGGCCAGCGCGGTGATGATGTTGAGCCCGCGGCCGCCGTGCGCGGTGACCGAGGGCGTGGCCGGAGCCGGGCGAGTGGGCCCGCCGCCGTCCGTCACCTCCACCGTGAGCCGGCCGGCCGCGTCCACCCGCCATGCGGCCCGGACGTCACCGTCCCCGGCCAGGGCGTCACCCAGCGGCCGGCCGTGTTTGCACGCATTGCTCAAGAGTTCGGAAAGAATCAGTACGGCGTCGTCGATGACCGATTCCGCCACGCCACCCCTGCGCAGTTGATCGCGCATCCGGTGTCTCGCTTTCCCCACGCCCGCAGGGCCATGGGGTACGGCCATGCTCGACGACGTGGGCACCTCCTGTGCCACCACCAACGCCACCCCCGAGACCTCCTTCGCCCCACGCCACGGTGTGGATGCCCCATTGGCCTGTACCGGAAACCGGCCAATCCGTGTCCGGTGACGCATTCGCAACGATCGAACACGGACCGAACGCGCCGGAGCACTCCCTGTAATCGCCTGGCTGGAAATCGACGGTGTGGCCGAGATGTGGAGGATGGGGCCGGTGTGGCCACCGGGTCAAGAGGTCGTACCGGGTCGGATGGGTTCTCGCAGCTCAGCGGCCGAGCTGACGCAGCACCGCGCGCGGGCGGTTGGTGATGATCGCGTCGACGCCCAGTTCCACGCAGAGATCGACGTCCTCGGGCTCGTTCACGGTCCATACGTGCACCTGGTGACCGGCCCGTTTCAGACGCTCGACATACGTGGGGTGGTTGCGCACGATCCGGACCGACGGGCCCGCGATCCGTACCCCCGCCGGCAGCCGTCCGTCACGCAGCCGGGGCGAGACGAACTGCATCAGATAGACCGTGGGCAGGGTCGGCGAGGCGGCACGCACGCGGTGCAGCGAGCGCGCCGAGAAGCTCATCACGCGCACCGGCGACTCGGCGGCGGAGGCCGGGGAGTCGAGCCCGAACCGCTTCAGCAGGTGCAGCAGCCGCTCCTCGACCTGGCCCGCCCAGCGCGTGGGGTGCTTGGTCTCGATGGCCAGCTCGACCGGCCGCCCGGCGTCGGCGACCAGCTCCAGCAGGCGTTCCAGGGTGAGGACGGAGGTGTCCTGCGGGTCCTCGGGGCGCACCTCCCAGTCCGGCTCCTCGACCCGGTTGCGCCAGGGTTCGCCCTTCCTCCACGAGCCGAAGTCCAGCGCGGCGAGATCGGCCAGTTCCAGGGCGGAGACCGCGCCGCGGCCGTTGGAGGTGCGGTTGACGCGGCGGTCGTGGACGCAGACGAGATGGCCGTCGGCGGTCAGGCGGACATCGCACTCCAGGGCGTCCGCTCCGTCCTCGATCGCCTTCTTGTACGCGGCCAGGGTGTGCTCCGGGGCCTCCTCGGAGGCTCCGCGGTGAGCGACGACTTGAGGCGTGTGCTGCCGTGCGTGGGTCACCGCGTCATGGTGCCACCGAGTGGGGGTAGGCGTGTCGGGGAGGCGCAGAGATTGCGCACCTTTAGTCAGACATGACCTATATAAAGAGTGGCCTCGGACCCACAGCAACCGCTTATGGTGCTCTGACGGCCCGTGGGAAAAGCTGACGGCATACTAAAAGACCTGCACAGCTGAAGCGCACCGGGCCGTCGACGCGTGAACGGGCGTGACTGAGTGCGACCGAAAACAACAGCCGTGGATCGAGGAGAAAAGCTGTGAGCACCGAGAACGAGGGCGCCGCGGTACCCCCGGCCCCGTCCGCACCCCCCGTGCCGGTGGACGCTCCCGCTGCTCCGGAGCCCGAGGGCCACCCGGCTCCCGACACCGGCGCCCCGACCGCCCCGCTCCCGCCGGTGCCGCACAGCGCGCCGCCGGCAGCCGCGGCCGGGCAGGATCCGACGCGGACGGAGGGACAGCCACCGGCGCCCCAGGGTCCGTCGGCACCTCAGGGTCCGTCGGCACCTCAGGGTCCGTCGGCACCGGACGCCTCCTGGCCGCCGCCCGCCCCGGCGACCCCGGCCTACGCCTTCGACGGCGGCGCCGGATCGGGCACCGTCTGGGGTGCCGCGTACCAGCAGCCCGCGCCCGCGCCGAAGTCCGGCCGACGCGGCGGTCTGCTCGCCGCGGTCCTGATCGCCGCGCTGGTCGCGGGCGGCCTCGGCGGCGGCATCGGCTACACCCTGGCCAAGAACGACGAGACCTCCTCCACCACCGTCTCCTCCTCCGACACCGGCGGCGACGTCAAGCGCGACGCGGGCACCATCGCCGGCGTGGCGACCAAGGCGCTGCCCAGCACCGTCACCATCGAGGCGGAGAGCAGCAGCGGCGAGGGCGGCACCGGCACCGGGTTCGTCTTCGACACCGAGGGCCACATCGTCACCAACAACCATGTGGTGGCCGGCGCGGTCGACGGCGGCAAGCTGACGGCGACGTTCCCGAGCGGCAAGAAGTACGACGCGGAGGTCGTGGGCAATGCCCAGGGCTACGACGTGGCGGTCATCAAGCTCAAGAACGCCCCCTCGGGCCTGAAGCCGCTCACCCTCGGCGACTCCGACAAGGTGGCGGTGGGCGACTCGACGATCGCCATCGGCGCGCCCTTCGGCCTGTCCAACACGGTGACCACGGGCATCATCAGCGCGAAGAACCGCCCGGTGGCCTCCAGCGACGGCACCGGCAGCAACGCGTCGTACATGAGCGCCCTGCAGACGGACGCCTCGATCAACCCGGGCAACTCCGGCGGCCCGCTGCTCGACGCCCAGGGCAATGTGATCGGCATCAACTCGGCGATCCAGTCCGCGGGCAACGGCCTGGGCGGCACCAGCCAGTCCGGCTCCATCGGCCTCGGCTTCGCCATCCCGATCAACCAGGCGAAGGTCGTCGCCCAGCAGCTGATCAAGACCGGCAAGCCGGTGTACGCCAAGATCGGCGCCTCCGTCTCCCTGGAAGAGGGTACGGGCGGCGCGAAGATCACCGAGCAGGGCGCGAGCGGCTCGGACGCCGTGGAGTCGGGCGGCCCCGCGGCCGAGGCGGGCCTCAAGCCCGGCGACGTCATCACCAAGCTCGACGACCGAGTGATCGACTCCGGCCCCACCCTGATCGGCGAGATCTGGACCCACCAGCCCGGTGACAAGGTCAAGATCACCTACGAACGCGACGGCAAGACCCGCACCACCGAACTGACCCTGGGCTCCCGGGTCGGCGACAACTGACACCCCGCTGCCCGAACCCACCAGTTACTCTTGTCCCCGCGCCGGATCAACACCGGCGCGGGGAGGCGTGCCCGAGCGGCCTAAGGGATCGGTCTTGAAAACCGTCGTGGCAGCGATGTCACCGTGGGTTCAAATCCCACCGCCTCCGCGCTGAGAGCAGTGAGAACGGCCCCTGACCTGGTATTTGGTCAGGGGCCGTTCGCATGCTCGGAACCCCGTCGCTGCCCGCTGTTCTCCGCGGTTCCCCGCCCGATCGGGCACGGAAGGGGCACGGGCAGGGCATGCGCGGACGACTCCTCAGCGACTGATCGGAATCTCGTAGACGATCTCGCAGAGTGCGGCGGGCACCACGATGTCCGCGGTCTCCACGGGCCGTCCCTGGTCGCTGTAGTACGTCCGCCGGATGTGCGTGACGAGAGCGCCCTTCTGGATGCCCAGGAGCGAAGCCTCTTCGGCGGTGGCCTGCCGGGGCTCGGGCTGCTCCACGGCGTGGCTGACGGTGATGCCGATCTCCGCCATACGGTTCACGACGCCTGCCCCGGCATGCGGCCCTCCCTCGGGGAGGACGACGAGTGTGCCTGCGGTGAGGTCGTACGGCTCCCAACTCGTCGACAGTTGCACCGGCTTGCCGTCGGCGAGGAACTCGTAGGCGGTGCGGACGCACAGCTCACCCTCGGCGATACCGAGACGCGATGCGATCTCCGCCGGTGCGGGGACCTTGGCCTCGGTCCGGCTCTCCCAGTCGCCTTGCCTGCCCACGGCCTTCATGTCCGCGCGGAACGGGGACCCGTTGGGCTGCTCGCGCGCCGACGACCGGACCACCCGCACCCGCTGCCGGGGCTCAGCGACGTAGGTGCCAGAACCGGCGCGGCCTTCCAGCACACCTTGGGAGATCAGCAACTCCTGTGCCCGGCGTACCACGTTGTCGCCCACGCCGCACTCCTGGCCGATCTGGGCGCGGGAGGGAAGCCGATCCCCCGGCTCCCACTCGTGCTCCGCGATCCGCCGCCGTAGTTCGTCGGCGATGCGGAGATAGGGCGGCTGCTCAGGCATATGGAAAATCTAGTCCACTAGCTCCAATCTAGTTAACTAGCCTCACTTAAAGTGATCGCCGGTGACCGGAGGGATGCCCTGTGCCTGCTTCAGAGGTGAGCGCGGAGGCCGTCGCAGCCCGGTTATCGGCCGTCGGGCTCGCCACGCGTGTGGAGGAGCGCGACGACTGCACGGCCATCGAGGCGGACGTGCCGGAACCGCTCTCCGCCGAGTCATGGCGGGAGATCCTGGAAGTGGTGGCCGAGGCCGACCGGTTCGGGCTCCTCGCCACCAGCTCGCACGACCGCACCCTCTGGGCGGTCGTGCGCAAAAGGGTCCCCGCGACGGGCGATGTCGGGGGACCAGGCCATCAGCGATAGGAGCTGAGCACCGTGTTAAAGCGTATCCGCCGCACCGCCGCGCGCCTCAGGGAGCGGTACTTCCACAAGGGCCGTCATCGCCGCCCTGCACGGCCTGTCCGGCCGTTGGCCGCGTCTCCAGAAGTCGCCCACAACGAACCGCTGTTGCTGCGCCAGGGCGGCCAACACACGGGCGTTCACCGCTGGCTGAAGTCCGGGAGGAGATCAACGTCCGCCTCCCGACACCGGAGGAGGCATCCACCCTTCGGACCAGCTCTGCCCTGGCAGTCCTCGCTGTGACGCGCCAGAAAGCCGACACCGCTGGACGCGTGGTCGAGGCCGCGCTCCTGGTGCTGCCGGGGGACCGCGCGGACGCGGTGTTCACCACTCACTACGCCCGGATCCACCGGCTGATGTTTCCGAGGTCCGATTTCTCGCCGAGGGCTGATGGTGGTGTGGGGGACGGGTTCGAGGGCGTGCAGCGTCCGCCGCGCTCGGGTCGCGGCCTGTCCGGGGTGTCTTTCGAGTCGGGGCTGGGGTGGTGGCGTCGCCGGTGGCCGGTGCGGCCGTCAGGGTGCGGTGTCGATGGAGAGCGTCAGGGTGTCGACGGCGGGTGGTGGACGGC
>NZ_JAVRBF010000011.1:0-144255 GCF_032436805.1 Streptomyces sp. P17
AACCCGGAAGCTAAGCCTTACAGCGCCGATGGTACTGCAGGGGGGACCCTGTGGGAGAGTAGGACGCCGCCGAACAATCTTTGGGAAGGACCCCTGGTCCCCAGCGTTCAGCTGGGACCAGGGGTCCTTTTGTTTTTACAATGCTTGTGTACCGAAGACAGGAGTCACCGATGTCCACCAACTCTCCCGACGACCGACCGGAGCGCGACCAGCGGCGACGGGACAGTGGGGACCGCGGAGAGCGTGGAGGCTACCGCGGCCGCGACGACCGTGGCGGCTTCCGCCGCGATGACCGCCGTGACGACCGTCGCGACAGTGGTCGGGGCGGTGACCGTGGTGGTTACGTCCGCCGAGACGACAGGCGTGATGACCGTCGAGGCGATGACCGCGGCGACCGCGGTGGCTTCCGTCGGGATGACAACCGTGGCGGTGGCTACGACCGCCGTGACGACCGTCGCGAGGGCGACCGCGGCCCCCGTCCGCCGTTCCGCCGGGACGACCGCCAAGGCGGCCCGCGCCGTGACGACCGTGGGCGCGACGACCGTGGCGGTTTCCGCCGTGACGACCGTGGTGACCGCCCCGCCCCCCGTCGTGACGACCGTGGTGACCGCCCGGGCTTCCGCCGCGATGACCGTGGTGACCGCCCCGCCCCCCGCCGTGACGACCGTGGTGACCGCCCGGGCTTCCGCCGCGATGACCGTGGTGACCGCCCCGCCCCCCGCCGTGACGACCGTGGTGACCGCCCGGGCTTCCGCCGCGATGACCGTGGTGACCGCCCCGCCCCCCGCCGTGACGACAACCGCGGTGGCGGTTACGGCCAGCGCGACGACCGCCGCGGAGATGACCGCGACCGCGGCGGCTATGGCCGTCGTGACGACAGGCGTGACGACCGTCGCGATGACCGCCGTGACGACCGTCCTGCCGTCCGTCGCGATGACGACCGTGGCGGTTTCCGTCGTGACGATCGCGGGCGGGACGACCGTGGGGGCTTCCGTGGAGGCGACCGGGACCGCGGCTTCCGCCGCGATGACCGCGGCGACCGTGGTGACCGGCCCGCCCCCCGCCGCGATGACCGTGGTGACCGCCCGGGCTTCCGCCGGGATGACCGCCGTGACGACCGCCGCAGCGACGACCGTCGTGATGACCGTGGCGGCTTCCGCGGCCGCGATGACCGTGGTGGTCGTGACGACCGTGGCAGCCGTGGCCCCCGCCGTGACGACCGTGGTGGCCGGCCGGGCGGGTTCCGTGGGCGCGATGACCGTGGCGGCCGCGACGACCGGCGTGGTGGCGGGTATGACCGCCGGGACAGCGACCGTGGCGGTTACCGCGGCCGCGACGACCGCGATCGGGACCGTGAGCCGATCAAGCGGCTGCCGATCCCCGAGGACGTCACGGGCGACGAGATCGACAAGGACGTACGGCAGGAGCTGCAGAGTCTGCCCAAGACGCTCGCCGAGGACGTCGCCAAGAACCTGGTGATGGTCGCGCGGCTCATCGACGAGGACCCCGAGGGCGCGTACGGCTACTCCAAGGTGGCCCTGCGTCTCGCGTCGCGTGTCGCCGCCGTACGAGAGGCCGCCGGGTTCGCGGCGTACGCGAACCAGAAGTACTCCGAGGCGCTTGCCGAGTTCCGGGCCGCGCGGCGGATGACCGGGACCGTGGATCTGTGGCCGCTGATGGCCGACTGTGAGCGTGGGCTCGGGCGGCCGGAGAAGGCGCTGGACATGGCCGGGGCGCCCGAGGTGCACAAGCTCGACAAGGCCGGGCAGGTCGAGATGCGGCTCGTCGCGGCCGGCGCCCGGCGCGACCTGGGGCAGGTGGACGCGGCCATCGTGACGCTGCAGAGCCCGGAGCTGGCCTCCAACTCCGTACAGCCGTGGACCGCGCGGCTGCGGTACGCCTATGCCGATGCCCTGCTGGCGGCCGGGCGGGAGAGCGAGGCGCGGGAGTGGTTCTCGAAGGCCGTGGAGTCCGACAAGGACGGCAGCACGGATGCCTCGGACCGGCTCGCGGAGCTGGACGGTGTCGAGTTCGTGGACGCCCTCGGTGATGAGGACGAGACGCCGGACGCCTCCGACGAGGAGTAGGCCGGGCTAGGAATTGAAGGGGCGGATCCCAGCCGGGTCCGCCCCTTTCGCGTTCACAGGTCCAGTGCGCGCAGGACCAGGCCCGAGGCCGGTTTCGGGCCGAACGACGTCGACTTGCGGGGCATCGTGACGCCCTGGCGGGCCAGATCGCGGACGACCTCCTCGCGGACCGGGTGCATCAGAACGGCCGTACCGCCGTCGCGTTCGGCCTTGCGGACGGTGGCCGCCGTGTCGTGGATGTAGGCGATGCGGGTGGGGTCGTCCTCGGGGATGTGCCAGACGTGGTCGAGGAGCGTGGCATGCAGGACCGTGGCATCCAGGGTGCGCCAGGCCGGCGGGCGGTCGGCGGGGATCGTGCGGGCCAGGAGGGCGGGGTCCGGCTGGTCGACGAGGTGGAAGGCGCCGTCTCCGGCGAGCAGGAAGGCGTTGCCCTCGCGGGCCGCGTCGGCCAAGGCGTCCATGGCCTCGGCGAGGGGGAGCTCCAGGCGCTGGACGTGGAACAGGCCCTCCAGGGCCGCGACGGCGTCCGTCACCGGCAGGCCGTGCAGGAGGCGGTGGATGGCGCGGACGCGCAGGGGATAGCGGGCCGTGTCCACCAGGAGGACCAGGCCGTAGTCCCAGGGGCTGGGAGAGGGGTGCTCGGCGCGCAGCCGGCGGTAGGTCGCCCAGCGGTGGTGGCCGTCGGCGATCAGGGCCTGGTGGTGGGCCAGGTCGGACTGGATGCGGGCCAGGTCCTCGGGGGCGGTGATGGCCCACAGGCGGTGCTGGAAGCCGTCCTCGGTGGTGGTGGCGAGCAGCGGGGGCTGCTGGATGATGCGTTCGAGTACGGCGGAGGTGTCGGCGGCCGAGCCGTTGCCCCGGTAGGTGAGCAGGAGGGGTTCCAGGTTCGCCGAGGTGGCGCGCATCAGGGCAGCGCGGTCGGCGACCACATGCGGCATGACGTCCTCATGGGGCAGGACCACATGTTCCGAGGGGTCCGACAGGCGCAGGGCGCCGATGACTCCGCGCTGGAGCAGGCCGCTCTCGTCGCGCTGTTCGTAGACGTACAGGCCGGGTTCGTCGTCGGCGGTCAGGACGCCCTCGGAGAGCCAGCGACGCAGGGTGTGGGCGGCCTGTTCGTTGCGGGTGCTGGGGGTGCCGGCCTGGGGGAGGATCAGGCGGACGATGTTGTGCGGGTCAGCCGACTGAAGGTGGTGCAGGCCGTCGGGGCGGACGACGACGTCGTACGGCGGGGACGTCACGGCGGCGAGACTGCCGACCCGGTCCGGGTCGTATCGGAGGCCTCTGAACGGGGTGAGTTCGAGGCCCCGGCGCGCCTTTGCTTCCGAGTGACCTGCTGAGTTCATCCCGGCATCGTACGTGTGTCAGTGGCATGCGGGATGATCGGGGGAAAGCCGTCGAACGAGGAGCGATGCGGAATGAGCCAGAGCGTCAGGACGAGCCCGGAGGGCAGCGGCCGGGCCCTGAGCGAGGCGTACGACACGGCGCTCCTCGATCTGGACGGCGTGGTGTACGCGGGCGGGAACGCGATCGCGCACGCGGTCGAGTCGCTGGCCACGGCCCGGGCGGGCGGGATGCATCTGGCGTACGTCACCAACAACGCCCTGCGGACCCCGGACACCGTCGCCGGGCATCTCACCGAGCTTGGCATACCGACGGTCGCGGACGACGTCATCACCTCGGCGCAGGCGGTCGCGCGGCTCATCAGCGAGCAGGTGCCGGCCGGCTCCCGGGTGCTTGTCATCGGCGGCGAGGGGCTGCGGGTGGCGCTGCGTGAACGTGGGCTCGTCCCCGTGGAATCGGCGGAGGACGATCCGGCGGCGGTCGTCCAGGGGTACGGCGGGCCGGACTTGGCGTGGGGGCGGTTCGCCGAGGCGTGCTATGCCATCGCGCGCGGGGTGCCCTGGTTCGCGTCCAACACCGACCTGACGATTCCCAGCGCGCGCGGCATCGCGCCCGGAAACGGCGCGGCGGTGGAGGTCGTACGGATCGCGACCGGTGCCGAACCGCAGGTGGCCGGCAAGCCGCTGCCTCCCATGCACCGGGAGACGATTCTGCGCACCGGCGCCGAGCGGCCGTTGGTGGTGGGGGACCGTCTGGACACGGACATCGAGGGGGCGTTCAACGGCGAGGTCGACTCGCTGCTGGTGCTCACCGGCGTCACCGACGGCGCCCAGTTGCTCGCGGCGCCGCCGCAGCACCGGCCGACGTATGTGGACGCCGATCTGCGGGGGATGCTCACCGGCCAGCCGGAGGTCACCGTGGAGGGTGACGGCTTCCGCTGCGGTGGCTGGATCGCGACGGCCGGGGCGGAGCGGCTGGAGCTGGAGGGAGACGAGGAGGCGCTGGACGGGCTGCGCGCGCTGTGTGCGGCGGCCTGGACGGCGGCGGGCGAGGGGTCGTGCGCGCTGGACGCGGGGAAGGCGCTGGCCCGGCTGGGTTTGTGAGCCCTCGTTCGATGCCGACTCGGCATCGAGAACAGATGCGAGGGTAGGCTAACCTAACTGCGTGTTGGTCGACAGTCCCCCAGAACAGCGCGCGGAAACCGCCCCCGCGCCCCCAACCCGCCGGGCGATACGTTCCTTTGGGCTTCTCCTCTCCGCCATGATCCTGGTGCTCGTCGCGCTGGCGAGCATCGCGATCGGAGCGAAGGACCTCTCCCTGGCACAGGTCTGGCACGGCCTGTTCCAGGACACCGGGACGTACGGCGACGTCGTCGTCGACGAGCGGGTCTCCCGGACCGTGCTGGGGCTGCTCGCCGGTGCCGCGCTCGGTCTCGCGGGGGCCGTCCTGCAGGCGCTCACCCGCAATCCGCTGGCCGATCCCGGACTGCTCGGCATCAACGCCGGTGCCTCCGCCGCGGTCGTCACCGCCATCACCTTCTTCGGCGTCACCTCGATGAGCGGCTACATCTGGTTCGCCTTCTTCGGTGCGGCCGCCGTCGGGGCGCTGGTCTGGTTCCTCGGCGGCAGCCGCGGGGCCACGCCGGTACGGCTGGCGCTCGCGGGGACCGCGATCAGCGCCGCGCTCTACGGCTACCTCCAGGCCGTCATGATCTCGGACAACGCGGCGCTCGGCCGGATGCGTTTCTGGACGGTGGGTTCGCTGTCCTCGGCGACCGACTCGACCATCAAGCAGGTCCTGCCGTTCCTGCTGGTCGGCATGGTCCTCGCCCTCGCGCTGGCCCGGCCGCTGAACGCCATGTCCATGGGCGACGACACCGCCAAGGCGCTCGGCGCCCATCTCAGCCGCACCCGGGCGCTGTCGATGCTCGCGGCCACCGTGCTGTGCGGGGCCGCGACCGCCGCCTGCGGCCCGATCGTGTTCGTCGGCCTGATGGTGCCGCACGTCGTGCGCTCCTTCACCGGCCCCGACCTGCGCTGGATCCTGCCGTACGCCGGCGTCCTGTCGCCCGTGCTGCTGCTGGGCGCCGATGTCATCGGCCGGGTCATCGCCCGGCCCTCGGAGGTCCAGGTCGGCATCATCACCGCGATCATCGGCGGTCCGGTGTTCATCCTGCTCGTACGACGGCGGAGGACGGCGCAGCTGTGAAGACCAACCGTGCTGTGCGGACCCCGGGCGGCCTCTCCGTCCGGCTGGACGTCCGCGCTCTGACCGTCGTACTCCTGCTGCTGCTCGCCGCGTTCGCCGCGAGCGTGGTGCTGATCGGGACCGGGGACTTCCCCATCTCGGCGGGCGATGTGCTCAAGACGCTGGCCGGGAACGGCGACGCGGGGCAGGAGTTCATCGTCAATGAGCTGCGGCTGCCGCGGGTTCTGGTCGCCCTGCTGGTCGGGGCCTCACTGGGCCTCGGCGGCGCGCTGTTCCAGGCCGTCTCCCGCAACCCCCTGGGCAGCCCGGACATCCTCGGCCTCGGACAGGGCGCGACGGCCGGTGCGCTCACCATGATCGTGCTGTTCTCCGGGAGCGCGAGCCAGGTCACGATCGGCGCGCTCGTGGGCGGCCTGGTGACCGGGCTTGCCATCTATCTGCTCGCCTGGAAGCAGGGCGTGCACGGATACCGGCTGGTCCTCGTCGGTATCGGCATGTCCGCGATCCTCACCGCCGTCAACGGCTATCTGCTGACCGTCTCCGACATCGTCGACGCGGCCCGCTCGGTCGTCTGGATGACCGGCTCTCTCAGCGGCCGGGACTGGGCTCAGGTCTGGCCGCTGCTCGCGCTGTGCGCCGTACTGGTGCCGCTGGTGCTCGGCAACGCGCGGGGGCTGCGGATGATGGAGATGGGCGACGACGTCTCCAACGCGCTCGGCGTGCGCGTCGAGCGGGTACGGGCGGTGCTGATGATCTCCGCCGTCCTGCTCACCGCGGCCGCCACCGCCGCCGCCGGCCCCGTCAGCTTCGTCGCGCTCACCGCCCCCCAGCTGGCCCGGCGGCTGACCCGCTCGCCCGGACCGAACCTGCTGCCGTCCCTGTGCATGGGCGCCGCCCTGCTGGTCGTCGCCGACTGGGTCTCGCAGCGCGTCTTCGGCGCCGACCAGATGCCCGTGGGCGTGGTCACCGGTGTCGTCGGCGGCGTCTATCTGCTGTGGCTGCTGGTCACCGAGCGCAGGGCGGGCCGGATATGAGCGGCACCGCGCACAAGAACATCCGAAGGAGCACTGTGAACCGCCTGTCCGCCGAGAACGTCACCCTGGCCTACGACCAGCGGGTCATCGCCGAGCAGCTGTCGGTGGAGATCCCCGACCACTCCTTCACCGTGATCGTCGGCCCGAACGCCTGCGGCAAGTCCACGCTCCTGCGGGCGCTGTCCCGGATGCTCAAGCCGAGCCAGGGCCGGGTGCTGCTGGACGGACAGGTCATCCAGTCGATGCCGGCGAAGAAGGTCGCGCGGACGCTCGGTCTGCTGCCGCAGTCCTCCATCGCACCCGACGGCATCACCGTCGCCGACCTGGTGGGCCGTGGCCGCTACCCGCACCAGGGCATCCTGCGCCAGTGGTCCACGGAGGACGAGCGGGTCGTCCAGGAGTCGATGCGGCAGACCGGCGTCGCCGAGCTCGCCGACCGCTATGTCGACGAGCTCTCCGGCGGCCAGCGTCAGCGCGTGTGGATCGCGATGGCACTCGCCCAGCAGACGCCGCTGCTGCTGCTCGACGAGCCGACCACCTACCTCGACATCCAGCACCAGATCGACGTCCTCGACCTGTGCGCGGAGCTGCACGAGGAGCAGGGCCGCACGCTCGTCGCCGTGCTGCACGACCTCAACCACGCGGCCCGGTACGCCACCCACCTCATCGCCCTCAAGGGCGGCGAGGTGATCGCGGAGGGCGCGCCGAACGACATCGTCACGGCCGAGCTGGTCGAGGAGGTCTTCGGGCTGCGCTGCCAGATCATCGACGACCCGGAGACGGGGACTCCGCTGGTGGTGCCGGCCGCGCGCAAGGTGCGCACGGTGAAGACTCCTGCCTGAGCAGGCTAAAGGAGCTTCCTGAGCACGAGCAGGTCCCGCACGCCCGCGTGCAGCCTCACCCGGCCCGAGCCCCAGGCCTTGGCGAAGTGCAGCTCGCCGTCGACCAGCGCGACCAGGTCGTCGCCGGTCATGGCGAGTCTGATCTGCGCTTTCTCCGGTGGCGGGCCCTGGAGGGTGTCGTGCACATGGATCCGCCCGCCCTGGAGGCGGCCCACGAAGGAGACGTCCAGGTCGGTGATGTGGCAGCTGACCGAGCGGTCCAGGGCGGCGGCCGTGCGGACGTCCCCCTCGGCGTGCTGCATGTTGTCCGAGAGCTTCTCAAGTGCGGCGCGGCACGCTTCGATCGTGGCCATCGCGATCGACGGTACCCCAGCGCTTCGGGGTAGCGTCTGGGCATGAGTGACGCAGTTCCGGAGGCGGAGAGCCTCCAGGAGGCAGTGGCGCCGGATGACGACCCCGCCGCCCCGGCCCCGCTGGGCGTTCCCCGCACGCCCACCGGCCATGCCGAGGTCGACGTCCAGCTGGAGCGGCTTGCCGACGCCGACCACCTCGCCACGGACGGACACGTCGAGGTGTACGAGGATGTACACCGGGGGCTGCGCGACGCGCTCACCGCGCTCGACGCCCGCCCGGGACCTCCGGCGCCCCCATCGGCGTATGGCAGTAGGAGCTGAACCGAACGTGGCAGGAGTCGCACGTCGCCGTCTCGACGCGGAGCTGGTCCGGCGGAAGCTCGCGCGCTCGCGCGAGCACGCCGGCCAGCTGATCGCCGCAGGGCGGGTCACCGTCTGCAAGACCGTCGCGACCAAGCCGGCCACGCAGGTGGAGACCGCGGCCGCGATCGTCGTCTCCTCCGACGACAGCGATCCCGAGTACGTCTCGCGGGGCGGCCACAAGCTGGCCGGCGCGCTGGACGTCTTCGTGCCGCAGGGGCTCGTCGTCAAGGGGCGTCGGGCGCTGGACGCGGGGGCGTCCACCGGCGGATTCACGGACGTACTGCTACGGGCCGGGGCCGCGCATGTCGTCGCCGTGGACGTCGGTTACGGGCAACTCGCCTGGACTCTTCGGAGTGATGAACGCGTCACCGTCAAGGACCGTACGAACGTACGCGAGTTGACGCTCGAAGCGATCGATGGGGAGCCCGTGGATCTTGTCGTGGGGGATCTGTCCTTCATCCCGCTCGGACTGGTGCTGCCCGCCCTCGTGCGGTGTGTGAAGCCGGACGCCGACCTGGTGATGATGGTCAAGCCGCAGTTCGAGGTGGGCAAGGAGCGGCTGGGCAGCGGGGGTGTGGTGCGCAGCCCGGAGCTGCGGGCCGAGGCGGTACGGGGTGTGGCGGGGCGGGCCTGGGAGCTGGGGCTCGGGGTGAAGGGGGTCACCGCCAGTCCGCTGCCGGGGCCCTCCGGGAATGTTGAGTACTTTCTGTGGCTGCGGTCCGGGGCACCGGCACCGGACCCGGCCGACGTTGACCGTGCAGTGGCGGAGGGGCCGCGTTGACACAGAACCGAGCTCGTACTGTTTTCCTGCTGGCCCACACCGGACGGCCTGCGGCGATCCGCAGCGCCGAGCTGGTGGTGAAGGGGCTGCTGCGGTCCGGCATCGGGGTACGGGTGCTGGAGTACGAGGCGGCCGACCTGCCGCTGCCGGCCGAGGTGGAGCTGGTCAAGGAGGCCACCCCGCAGTGCCTGGACGGCTGCGAGCTGCTGATCGTGCTCGGCGGGGACGGGACACTGCTGCGCGGCGCGGAGTTCGCGCGGGCCTCCGGTGTGCCGATGCTGGGGGTGAACCTGGGGCGGGTCGGGTTCCTCGCGGAGGCCGAGCGGGACGATCTCGACAAGGTCGTCGACCGGGTGGTCACCAAGGCCTACGAGGTCGAGGAGCGGATGACGGTCGATGTCGTCGTCCATCAGAACGGCGACATCGTGCACACGGACTGGGCGCTGAACGAGGCGGCCGTGCAGAAGGCCGGCGCGGAGAAGCTGCTGGAAGTCGTGCTGGAGATCGACGGGCGGCCGGTGACGGGTTTCGGGTGCGACGGGATCGTCCTGTCCACGCCCACGGGGTCCACCGCGTACGCGTTCTCGGCGGGCGGGCCCGTGGTGTGGCCCGAGGTCGAGGCGTTGCTGATGGTGCCGATCTCGGCGCACGCGCTGTTCGCGAAGCCGTTGGTGACGTCGCCGGATTCTGTGCTGGCGGTTGAGGTGCTGCCTCACATTCCGCCGGGTGTGCTGTGGTGTGACGGGCGCAGGACGGTTGAGCTGCCGCCGGGGGCGCGGGTCGAGGTGCGGCGGGGGGCTGTGCCGGTGCGGCTGGCTCGGCTGCATCATGCTTCGTTCACGGATCGGCTTGTGGCGAAGTTCGCGTTGCCTGTTTCCGGGTGGCGGGGGGCGCCTCACTGAGCACCTGTGGGGGGTGGTTGCTTTTGTGCCGGCGGGTGCGGGTTCGTCGTGGTTGCTCGCGCAGGTCCCCGCGCCCCTTCAGGTCGGACCACTCCCCTGGGTGACAGGGTGCCTCGCGTCCTGGCGCCCCTACCTCGTATGGTCGTGTCCGTGCTGGAAGAGATGCGGATACGGTCGCTCGGAGTCATCGACGACGCGGTCGTCGAGCTGTCGCCCGGGTTCACCGCTGTCACGGGTGAGACGGGCGCGGGCAAGACCATGGTGGTCACCAGCCTCGGGCTGCTGCTCGGTGGGCGTGCGGATCCGGCGCTCGTGCGGATCGGGGCCGAGAAGGCGGTCGTCGAGGGGCGGGTCACCGTGCCCCCGGGCGCCTCGGCGGTCGTACGGGCCGAGGAGGCCGGGGCCGAGCTCGACGACGGGGCGCTGCTGATCAGCCGTACCGTTTCCGCCGAGGGGCGGTCGCGGGCCCATCTCGGGGGGCGCAGTGTGCCGGTCGGGCTGCTCGCGGAGCTCGCCGACGAGCTGGTGGCCGTGCACGGGCAGACCGATCAGCAGGGGCTGCTGAAGCTGACGCGGCAGCGGCAGGCGCTCGACCGGTACGCGGGGGACGCCGTCGCGGTGCCGCTCGCCAAGTACGGCGAGGCCTACCGGCGGTTGCGCGCCGTCGCCGTCGAGCTGGACGAGATCGTCACGCGCGCGCGGGAACGGGCCCAGGAAGCCGACTTGCTGCGTTTCGGTCTCGACGAGATCGCGGGCGTGGAGCCGCGTCCCGGAGAGGACGTGGAGCTCGCGGAGGAGGCGGAGCGGCTCGGGCACGCCGAGGCCCTGTCGTCGGCCGCCACGGCCGCGCACGCCGCGCTCGCGGGCAATCCCGAGGACCCCGAGGGCATCGACGCCACGACGCTGGTCGCGGGTGCGCAGCGGGCCCTGGACGCCGTACGGTCGCACGACCCCGCGCTGGCGGCGCTCGCCGACCGGATCGGCGAGATCGGGATCCTGCTGGGCGATGTGGCGGGGGAGCTGGCCGGGTACGCCGACGACCTGGACGCGGATCCGCTGCGGCTGGCCGCCGTCGAGGAGCGGCGGGCCGCGCTGACCGCGCTGACGCGGAAGTACGGCGAGAACGTCGCCGCCGTGCTCGCCTGGGCCGAAGAAGGCGCCGGGCGCCTCACCGAACTGGACGGCGACGACGAGCGGATCGACGGGCTGACCGCGGAACGGGACGCGCTGCGGGTCGAACTGGGCGGGCTCGCACAGGCGTTGACCGATGCGCGGACCGAGGCCGCCGAGCGGTTCGCGGCCGCCGTGACCGCCGAGCTGGCCTCGCTGGCCATGCCGCACGCGCGCGTGTCCTTCGCCATCCGGCAGAGCGAGGACCCGGAGGGCGTGGAGGTCGGCGGCCGTACGGTCGCGTACGGCCCGGCCGGCGCCGACGAGGTCGAGCTGCTGCTCGCGCCGCACCCCGGGGCCCCGCCGCGGCCCATCGCCAAGGGCGCGTCCGGCGGTGAGCTGTCCCGCGTGATGCTGGCCGTGGAGGTCGTGTTCGCGGGGACGGACCCGGTGCCGACGTATCTCTTCGACGAGGTCGACGCGGGCGTCGGCGGCAAGGCGGCGGTCGAGATCGGGCGGCGGCTGGCGCGGCTCGCGAAGACCGCGCAGGTGGTTGTCGTGACGCACCTTCCGCAGGTCGCTGCCTTCGCCGACCGGCAGTTGCTGGTCGAGAAGACCAACGACGGTTCGGTGACGCGGTCCGGGGTGAAGGTGCTGGAGGGCGAGGACCGGATCCGGGAACTGTCACGGATGCTCGCGGGCCAGGAGGACTCGGAGACGGCACGGGCACACGCGGAGGAGTTGCTGGCCACGGCCCGCGCGGACGCGTAGGCCTGCGTAGGGTGGCCGGATGATCGTCCGCGCCTCCCTCACCGCCCTTGTCGCCCGCGCCGGTATAACCGGCCTTCGCGCCAAGGCCCCCGACCACTGGCAGCGCAAGAACCACGCCGGACGGACCGTCGGTCTCCACGCCGGGCCCGCGAGCGCTGTGGCCGCCGCTGCGGGGGCCGCCCTGGTCCGCCCCGGCCTCGGCGCCGCCGTGCTGGCCGCCGGGGCCTGCGGGGCGTACGACGATGTCGTCGGCGCCCACGATCCGCGACGTGGGTTCCGGGCACATATGTCCGCCCTCCGGCATGGTGAAGTCACCAGTGGTGCCGTCAAGTTGTTCGGGGTCGGGGCGGCCGGGCTGCTCGCGGGCGCGCTGCTCAAGGAACGGGCCGTGGACAAGGTGCTCGCCGGGGTGGTGATCGCCGGTACCGCGCACGTCGTCAACCTCGTGGACGTACGGCCGGGCCGGGCCGTGGGTGTCGTGCTTGCGCTCGGGGCGCCCGGGCTGCTGCGCGGGGGTGTCGCGAGGGAGTTGTCCGCCGCCGCGATGGGGGCCGCCGCGGCCGTCCTGCCGGACGATGTGGCCGAGCGGTCGATGATCGGCGACACCGGCGCACACGCGCTGGGCGCGGCCCTGGGCGCCGCTGTCGTCGCCGGCAACGGTCGGGCGGGGCTCGTCGCCCACGCCGCCGCGCTCGTCGCCGCCACGGTGTACGGGGACAAGGTGAGCGAGGCGGCCCGGAACCCGGGCCTCGCGCACATCCGTGCCGCCGCCCACCCGTGTGGGTGACCCACTGCCGGCCCCCGCCCGTGTCGCCCGCAGTCGTCGGCCACCTCGGCGTTCCCGGAACACCCGTACGTGCTGGCATCCTTGGCAGTGCTTGTCGTACGCGCAGGGATCCTCGCGGTTCACCCCCTCCGCTCGATCCTTCTGTACTTTCGTCGTGACCGCCCGACCCCGAACCAGGAGCACGGCCACGTGACCCCCGTGAGCAGCCACTCACCGCACGGCCAGTCGCCGCTGCGCACCGTGCAGGTGCTGGGCGGAGGCAACGCCGGCAGCAGCGTGCACGTGCGATCGCTGGCCTCGGGGCTGGTCGCGAGGGGCGTGCGGGTCACCGTGTGCGCCCCCGTCGAGGCCGATCACCTCTACGGCTTCAGCGGGGTCGGCGCCGAACACGTGCACGTGCCGCGCAGCAGCGACCCCGGTTCCGTGGCCGCGCTCCGGGCGGCCTGCGCCGACGCCGATCTGGTGCACGCGCACGGGCTGCACGCCTCCTTCCGCGCCGTGCTCGCCCTCAGCGGACGGCGCACGCCTCTCGTCGTCACCTGGCACGACCGGGCGTACGCCGAGGGCGCCCGCGCCCATCTCGTACGCCTGCTGGAGCGGCGGGTAGCCAAGGCCGCCTCCGTGGTCCTCGGCACCACCTCGGCGCTCGTCGACCGGGCCCGCCGCACCGGCGCCCGGGACGCGCGGCTCGCCGCCGTTTCGCTGCCCGGAGCCCGCCGCGCCCCCGAGAGCGAGCAGGACGAGGCCGATCGGCTGCGGCCCAAGGTGCGGGCCGAACTCGGGGCCATCGGAAGGCCGTTGCTGATCGCCGTGGGCTCCCTCGAACGGCATCGCGGGTACGACGTCCTGCTGGACGCCTCACGCGCGTGGCGCCGGATGGACCCCCTGCCGCTCGTCGTCATCGCGGGCGAAGGGGAGCTGTGGGGCGAACTCCAGAGCCGGATCGAGGACGAGGGGCTGCCCGTGCGGCTCATCGGGCGGCGTGACGACGTAAAGGAGCTGCTCGCCGCCGCCGATCTCGCGCTGCTGCCCAGCCGGTGGGAGGCGCGGTCCGTGCTCGCCCAGGAAGCCCTGCACGCGCGCGTACCGCTCGTCGCGAGCGAGGTCGGCGGAGTGCCCGAACTCGTCGGCGACGCGGCCGAACTCGTCCCGTACGGCGATCCGGAGGCGCTCGCCGCCGCCGTCGTACGACTCCTCGGCGACCCCGAGCGCTGCGAGCTGCTCAGGGAGCGGGGGGTACGGCAGGCGGGGACCTGGCCGACCGAGGACGAGACCGTCGCTCAAGTGCTCAGTGTCTACGACGAGTTGACCCAGCCCCGGCCGCTGATCTAGGCCCGTACTTCGCAGGTCGCCGAAAAGGTTCTCCGCATCGGCCTCACGGCGTCCGATCTCGACCGGGCCGGACCGAGACGGCCATCGCTGCTGCGGTTCCGACCGGCGAGCGATCAGCTACGACCGCTTGGTCTTCACGATCGGGTGACCTGCGAAGTACGGGTCTAGGGCACGTGCCGACGGGCTCGCAGCGCCAGGCTCAACGCCAGTACCGCCTGTGGGTCGTCCAGGTCCGTGCCCAGCAACTCTCCGATGCGGGCCAGGCGGTTGTACAGCGTCTGCCGGTTGAGGTGCAGTTCGCGGGCCGTCTCCGCCTTGCGGCCCGCGTGCGCCAGATAGGTCTGCAGCGTCGGCAGCAGCGGCGGCTTGGAGCGGGCGTCGTGGTCGCGCAGCGGGCCGATCGCGCGGTCCACGAAGGCCGCGAGGTCGGGATGCTCGCGCAGCCGCCACAGCAGCAGGTCGATGTCCAGGCGGCGGGCGTCGTACCAGGGGCGGTCGGTCAGACCCTGGGCCGCGGTCGCCGTCTCCGCCGCGTGCCGAAGGCTCGCCGAGGCCGCCGCCCAGCCGCCCGCGACCCCCACCACGACGACCGGCGGCTGCGCCCCGGGCCGCTGCATCCCGGCCCGTTCCACCCCGGCCCGCAGCGCCGCCGCGACCCGGTCCGCGACCGCCGACCGCTCCGACTCCGAACGCAGGCCCAGCAGCAGCGGCACCCGGCCCTCCACCGGCCGTACACCCAGCAGCACCGGAACACCCACCGCCGCCAGCTCCTCGGCGACCGCGCGGGCCAGCACCGCCCAGCCGCCGCCCGGCGAGAGCGCGTCACCGAGTCGCATCACCACCGGCAGCAGCGGGCTGTCACCCGGCTTGAAGCCCAGCACGCGCGCCTGCGCGGGCGCGTCCTCCGCGGCGATCCGCCCCTCGGCGAGGTCGGTCAGGAAGTCGCCGCGGCCCCGGGCCGCCAGCTCCTCCTCCTGGCGTGCCTGCATCAGCACCACGGCGAGGATGCCGGCCGCCCGCTCCGCCGCGATCCGGTGCACGGGGGCGAGAGGAGCGCGTACCGGGAGCAGGACCAGGCGCGCGCGGACCGAGCCCGTGCCCGGCCCGCCGCCCGGCACGTCCACCAGCACCGAGCCCGCCAGTGGCGGCGCGTCCTTGTGCTGGCCGCGCAGGCCCTCCCACACCTGGAGCGGATCGGCGTTCTCCGGGCCCGCGCCCGCCGCGTACAGGAGCTGGCCGTCGGTCGTCTCCAGGAACATCGGGTTGCCGCTGAAGTCGGCGAGGATGCCCAGCACCTGGGGGATCCCGCCGCCGCCGAGCAGGGCCTCCGTGCAGCGGCGGTGCACCTCCTCGGCGCGCTGGAGGAGCGCGTAGTGGCCGTTGACGATCTCGGTGTGGATCTCCTCGGTGACCGTCACGAACGGCACCTCGCGGTGTAGTTGGACAAGCGGAAGACCGGCCGACCGGGCCGTGTCGACGAGGGCCGCGGGCAGCCGCGTGAAGCGCGGGCCGAGCTCCACCACCAGGGCGGCGATCCCGCGCTCGGCCAGCGTGCGGACGAACGCGCGCTGTTCGGCCGGACGGGTGCCGAGGCCGTAGCCGGTGGTCAGCAGCAGCTCGCCGCCCTTGAGCAGCGAGGCGATGTTGGGCACCTCGCCCGCGTGCACCCAGCGCACGGTGCGCCCGAGGCGGTCGGCGCCCGCCAGGATCTCGGGGAGCCCGCCGCGCAGGCCGGGCAGCTCCAGCGCCCGCTGCACGGTGATACCGGCGCCCTGAGTGTCGTATCCGCTGTCCATGGGCCGGACGCTACCCGCGCCCGTGCTTCCGGGACATCTCCAGGCGGTTACGGAGACGATCATCCGGCCGTCGCGCACGACAATGCGTCGCGCCCGGGCCGGATTTGCATGACCGCGTGTCTGTTGTGGCGCCCGTCACTCCACCGCCACACTGGCGCATCCGGCAGACAAGCTGCGCGTGACCTTCGGATTTCGTTGCAGAAGTACGGCGAGAGGGGCGGGAATGTCAGATACACCCACGCGAGAGGTGCATCGGCTCAAGGCGAATTCCGTAGGTCTGGTGGGCGTGGTGTTCATGGCGGTGGCGACCGCCGCGCCGATCACCGCGATGACCGGCAACCTGCCCATCGCGGTCGGCTTCGGCAACGGCACGGGCGCGCCGGCCGGCTATCTCTTCGCGACGCTCGTGCTGACGGTGTTCTCCGTCGGCTATGTCGCCATGGCCCGCCGGATCACCGCGGCCGGCGCCTTCTACGGCTACATCTCGCACGGCCTCGGCCGCATCGCGGGCATGGCGTCCGGCATGCTCGCCGTGCTGGCGTACATCGTCTTCGAGGCGTCCATCGTCGGGGTCTTCTCCTACTTCGCGAAGACCACCGTCCACGACCAGCTCGGCGTCGACCTGCCGTGGATCCTGTACGCGGCCGCCATGCTCGCGGTCACGGCCGTGCTGGCGTACTTCGACATCAACCTCACCGCCAAGGCGCTCGGGGTGATGCTGATCGCGGAGATCGCCGTCCTCTTCGCGGTCGCCACCGCCGTACTCCTGAACGGCGGCGGCCCCGACGGCATCCCCATGGAGCCGATCAACCCGGCCAACGCCTTCACCGGCACCTCCGCGGGGCTCGGCCTGTTCTTCGCCTTCTGGTCGTGGGTCGGCTTCGAGTCGACGGCGATGTACGGCGAGGAGTCCCGCGACCCCAAGCGGGTCATCCCGCGCGCGACCCTCATCTCCGTCATCGGCGTCGGCATCTTCTACATCTACGTCTCCTGGATGACCATCGCCGGCAACGGCCTCAAGGGCTCCGTCGAGATCTCCTCCGGCACCAGCCCGCTCGACCTGTTCTTCGACCCCGCCCACTCCTTCATCGGCGCCTGGGCCGTGGACACCTTCCAGTGGCTGCTGATCACCGGCTCGTTCGCCTGCGGCATGGCCTTCCACCAGTGCGCGGCCCGCTATCTGTACGCCATCGGCCGCGAGGGCTTCCTGCACACCGCGCCCGGCGAACCGGTCGTCCCCGGCAGCGTCTTCCGGCGCCGGCACCTGCCGTCCGGCGGTCCGCTCACCGTGGCGGCGTTCGGCGAACGGGCCACCGCCTCGGCGGCCCGGCACGCCGACCGCATGCTCCTCGACATCGTCTCCCCCGAGCAGGTCCGCGAACTCCGGACGAAGCTGCACGCGGCGGCGGAACGCGAGGGCCGTACCCGCCCACGCCGGCCGCCTGGCTGCCCGCGGCGGTCGACCCGGAGCCGGAGGCCCTCTCCCAGGTGCTGGGCAGCATCGCGGGCTATCTCACGGTGCCGGGCTACAGCGACATGTTCACGGCCGCGGGATTCGGCGAGTCGGTGCAGCGGGCGGCCACGGGCGCCGACGCTTCCGTACCCCCGGAGGCGGCCAGCGTCGTGGGCCTCGTCGGCGACCTGGACGCCGTACGCGCGCGTGCGGACGCCTACGCGGAGGCGGGACTGGATGAGATCGCGCTGGTTCCGGCGACGGCGGGGGATCCGGGTGGGGAGCGGACACTGGCGGCGTTCGCGGCGCTCACCTCGGCCGGATGTTGTGGTTGAACCGGAACACGTTGTCCGGGTCGTACTTCCGCTTGATCTCCTCCATGTGCCGGTAGTTCGTCGCGCCCACACCGGCGATCACCCGCTCCGGCCCCTCCGCGCCGATGAAGTTGAGATAGACCGCCCCCGTGCTCCAGGGCTGCGCATCGGAACGGACGTCGTGGACCCACTGGATGCACCGCTCGTCGTCCGCCGGGTCCTCCCACATGCCGAACGGGTGCGTGACCCAGGCCGCGTCCCGGTAGGGCACGGGGTACCGCTGCGGGCCGTCCGCGATGGCGCCGCCCTGAGGCATCAGCGCGTGGATGGTCCCGGTCGGGACGGGCATCGACTCCGCGCCGTGGCAGAACACCTCGACGTAGTCGTCGGGCAGACCCGTCAGATACTCCGCCGACCAGTAGTTCCTGAAGCCCGGCGCATCGTCGATCATGCACTGCGCATCGACGTACGGCATCGCCCCGACGATCGCCCCCTCGTGCGGCAGGGCCAGCAGCGGCTCCGCCACCTTGCGCATGTCCGCCTCGCTCCCGGCATACGTCAGCAGCGCGGAGCACAGCAGGGTGCCCTGCAGATGCGGCGGGCAGAACTCCTCGGGCGGGCCGGTGAAATAGAGAACGCCTCCGCCCGCCTCGTTCGGTCCAGCGGCGATCACATCGCGGAAGGTGCGGACGACCTCGCGGCCGTGCTTCGGGAGGTACAGCAGGAACGCGATGGCGAACTCGGGCAGTTCGTACAGCTTCAGGGTGAGCGAGGTCGCCACGCCGAAGTTGCCTCCGCCGCCGTGCAGCGCCCAGAACAGATCGGGGTTCTCGTCGGCACTCGCGTGGATCTGACGGCCGTCGGCGGTGACCAGCTCGACGGCGAGCAGATTGTCGACGGCCAGCCCGCTCCAGCGGTCCAGCCAGCCGGTGCCGCCGCCGAGGACGAAGCCGCCGACGCCGGTGGTGGAGACCCGGCCGCCGGTCGTGGCCAGGCCGTACGCCTGGGTCGCGTGGTCCAGGTCGCTCATGAGGGCGCCGCCCGCGATCCGTACCGCCTCGGCCGCGGGATCGACGGTGACCGCGCGCATATGGCGCAGATCGATGACAAGACCGCCGTCGTTGAGCGCCATGCCCGCCACGCTGTGCCCGCCGCCGCGGACCGCGATGTTCAGGTCCAGATCCCGGGCGAAGCGCACGGAGCGCACGACGTCGGCTTCGTCCACGCACTGGGCGATCACCGCGGGGCGCCGGTCGATCATCGCGTTGAAGACGACGCGGGCCTCGTCGTAGCCCAGATCCCCCGGGGCGAACACATCGCCGCTGAGATCCTCGCGCAACGCGGCAAGGGCCGCGCTCGCCTTGGAGAGGGAAGCCATGGCCGCCCCCCTTCCGGACAGGGGAATCATCGCTTCCAGCGTAAGCGGGCGCGGCCCGGCGGGCTCGTTCAGCCGCCGTACGCTCCCGAGGCCGTCAGGCGCAGCGCGGTGTCGATCAGCGGGACGTGGCTGAAGGCCTGCGGGAAGTTGCCGACCTGGCGCTGCAGGCGCGGGTCCCACTCCTCGGCCAGCAGACCGAGGTCGTTGCGCAGCGACAGCAGCTTCTCGAACAGCTTGCGGGCCTCGTCCACCCGGCCGATCATCGCCAGGTCGTCCGCCATCCAGAACGAGCAGGCCAGGAACGCGCCCTCGTCGCCCGGCAGACCGTCGACGCCCTCGTCCTCGCCCTGCGTCGGGTAGCGCAGGATGAAGCCGTCCGGGGTGGACAGTTCGCGCTGGATCGCCTCGATGGTGCCGATGACGCGCTTGTCGTCCGGCGGCAGGAAGCCCATCTGCGGGATCAGGAGCAGCGAGGCGTCCAGCTCCTTGGAGCCGTAGGACTGGGTAAAGGTGTTGCGTTCCTTGTCGTAGCCCTTCTCGCACACGTCCCGGTGGATGTCGTCGCGCAGCTCGCGCCAGCGCTCCAGCGGGCCGTCCGCGTCACCGGACTCGATGAGCTTGATCGTGCGGTCGACGGCGACCCAGGCCATCACCTTGGAGTGCACGAAGTGGCGGCGCGGGCCGCGCACCTCCCAGATGCCCTCGTCCGGCTCGTCCCAGTGGTCCTCCAGGTAGCGGATCAGCTTCAGCTGGAGCAGGGAGGCGTAGTCGCTGCGGGCGAGCCCGGTCATATGGCCCAGGTGCAGGGCCTCGGTGACCTCGCCGTACACATCGAGCTGGAGCTGGTGCGCGGCGCCGTTGCCGACCCGGACCGGCGCGGAGTTCTCGTAGCCGGGCAGCCAGTCCAGCTCCGCCTCACCGAGCTCGCGCTCGCCGGCGATGCCGTACATGATCTGCAGGTTCTCCGGGTCGCCCGCGACCGCGCGCAGCAGCCACTCGCGCCAGGCGCGGGCCTCCTCGCGGTAGCCGGTGCGCAGCAGCGAGGACAGGGTGATCGCCGCGTCCCGCAGCCAGGTGTAGCGGTAGTCCCAGTTGCGGACGCCGCCGATCTCCTCGGGCAGTGAGGTCGTCGGCGCGGCGACGATGCCGCCGGTCGGGGCGTACGTCAGGGCCTTCAGCGTGATCAGCGAGCGGATCACGGCCTCGCGGTAGGGGCCGTGGTACGTACAGTGCTCGACCCACTCGCGCCAGAAGTCCTCGGTGGCCTCCAGCGACTGCTCGGGCTCCGGCAGCGGCGGCGGCTGGTGGTGGGAGGGCTGCCAGGAGATGGTGAACGCGATCCGGTCGCCCGGGCCGACGGTGAAGTCGGAGTACGTCGTCAGGGCCTTGCCGTAGGTCTCGCGGTCGGTGTCGAACCACACCGAGTCCGGGCCCGCGACGGCCACCGTACGGCCCTCGTGCTTGTGCACCCACGGCACGACCCGGCCGTAGGAGAACCGCATCCTGAGGGCCGAGCGCATCCGGACGCGGCCGGAGACGCCCTCCACGATCCGGATCAGCTGCGGGGCGCCGTCACGCGGGGGCATGAAATCGGTCACTCGGACCGTGCCGCGGAGGGTGTCCCACTCGGATTCCAGGATCAGCGAGTCCCCGCGATAGCTCCGCCGGGCGGCGGTCGGCGGCTCGGCGTCCGCCGCGTGGGCCGGCCCCAGCCGCCAGAAACCGTGCTCCTCGGTGCCCAGCAGACCGGCGAAGATGGCGTGCGAGTCGAAGCGGGGCAGGCACAGCCAGTCGACTGTGCCGTCCCGGCAGACCAGTGCTGCGGTCTGCATGTCTCCGATGAGTGCGTAGTCTTCGATGCGCCCGGCCACGTGCAACTCCAGTCGAACGGCCACGTCACCCCCCAGGCAGAAGGGGGCGGTCGCTAGTGCGGTCAAGGGGTCGTTGTAATGCGTCGTTGAGCGGTGAAGCAAAGCAGCCGCTCCGCCGTGAGGCAAAACGCCAATTGTTGCTCAACGAACTGACGAGCTCTCGATGTTCCGGTGGTACGGGCTGGGGTGGTGCCGTGTGTGCCGGTCCGGCTCGGCAGTGAGTGTCCGAGCAGGATACGACGCACGTAGATGATCTGCGTGCCGCTCCGGGCAACGTGGATGGGCCGAACGGGTGAGCAACGGGTGAGAAACCGGTGGCCCCGAGTGGCTCCGTGTCGGCATGTGCGCGGAGCGTGGCCGGAAGCCATCCCCCCGCGGCGCTGATACCCTGGTAGCCCGTGGACCGGTGGGAGAAAAACCCCCGAACCGCAGCGACGGCGACTCCGGAATCTCCGGTGCGAACGCCGCACCGCACCCCAGACCGCGACCACGGGAGCCCCCCTTTGGCCATGATGCCCGCTGCTTTTCGAAACAGCACAGCCACGACGACCAAGCACATCTTCGTCACCGGGGGTGTCGCCTCCTCGCTCGGCAAGGGCCTCACCGCCTCCAGCCTCGGCATGCTGCTCAAGGCGCGGGGTTTGCGCGTCGTGATGCAGAAGCTCGACCCGTATCTGAACGTCGACCCGGGGACGATGAACCCCTTCCAGCACGGTGAGGTGTTCGTCACCAACGACGGCGCCGAGACGGACCTGGACATCGGACACTACGAGCGCTTCCTCGACCGTGACTTGGACGGCTCCGCCAATGTCACTACAGGACAGGTCTACTCGACGGTGATCGCCAAGGAGCGGCGCGGCGAGTACCTGGGCGACACCGTGCAGGTCATCCCGCACATCACCAACGAGATCAAGCACCGCATCCGCCGCATGGCGACGGACGAGGTCGACGTCGTCATCACGGAGGTCGGCGGCACGGTCGGCGACATCGAGTCGCTGCCGTTCCTGGAGACGGTCCGCCAGGTCCGGCACGAGGTCGGCCGGGACAACGTCTTCGTCGTTCACATTTCCCTCCTGCCGTACATCGGCCCCTCGGGAGAGCTGAAGACGAAGCCGACCCAGCACTCGGTTGCGGCCCTGAGGAACATCGGTATCCAGCCGGACGCGATCGTGCTGCGCTGCGACCGCGAGGTCCCCACCGCGATCAAGCGCAAGATCTCGCTGATGTGCGACGTCGACGAGGCCGCCGTGGTCGCCTGCCCCGACGCCCGCTCCATCTACGACATCCCGAAGACCGTGCACGGCGAGGGCCTGGACGCCTATGTCGTCCGCAAGCTGGACCTGCCGTTCCGCGACGTGGACTGGACGACCTGGGACGACCTGCTCGACCGCGTCCACAACCCCGACCACGAGCTCACCCTCGCCCTGGTCGGCAAGTACATCGACCTGCCCGACGCCTACCTCTCGGTCACCGAGGCGCTGCGCGCGGGCGGCTTCGCCAACAAGGCCCGCGTGAAGATCAAGTGGGTCACTTCCGACGACTGCAAGACCCCGGCCGGCGCCAAGGCGCAGCTCGGTGACGTCGACGGCATCTGCATTCCCGGCGGCTTCGGCGACCGCGGTGTGCTCGGCAAGGTCGGCGCGATCAAGTTCGCCCGCGAGAACAAGATCCCGCTGCTCGGCCTCTGCCTGGGCCTGCAGTGCATCGTGATCGAGGCGGCCCGCAACCTCGCCGACATCTCCGACGCCAACTCCACCGAGTTCGACCCCGCCACCGGCCACCCGGTCATCTCCACGATGGCCGAGCAGCTCGACATCGTGGCGGGCGAGGGCGACATGGGCGGAACGATGCGGCTGGGCATGTACCCGGCCAAGCTGGCCGAGGGCTCCATCGTGCGTGAGGTGTACGACGGCAAGGAGTACGTCGAGGAGCGGCACCGTCACCGCTACGAGGTCAACAACGCCTACCGCACGGAGCTGGAGAAGAAGACGGGCATCCTGTTCTCCGGCACGTCGCCGGACGGAAAGCTCGTGGAGTACGTCGAGTACCCCCGCGACGTCCACCCTTACCTGGTGGCGACGCAGGCGCACCCCGAGCTGCGCTCGCGCCCGACGCGCCCCCACCCGCTGTTCGCGGGCCTGGTGAAGGCGGCTGTCGAGCGCAAGACGGGCCAGTGACACAAGGGTTGTTACGGTGACCGGGGTGCGCGCGTTCAGTACGCGCGCACCCCGCTTTCTTTTGCGGTTTCTTTTGCGCACAGGGCTTCTGCAGGTCTGGAAGGACAGGGCATGACGATCAAGGACACCCCACAGGAGTGGGAGATCCGGGCCACGGACACCCCCTTCGTGGGCAACAAGACCTCCGTCCGCACGGACGACGTGGTCATGCCCGACGGCAGCGTGGTCCGCCGCGACTACCAGGTCCACCCGGGCTCGGTCGCCGTCCTGGCCATCGACGACGAGGACCGGGTGCTGCTCATCAAGCAGTACCGGCACCCCGTACGGCACAAGCTGTGGGAGATCCCGGCCGGACTGCTCGACATCCCGGGCGAGAACCCGCTGCACGCCGCCCAGCGCGAGCTGTACGAGGAGGCGCACGTCAAGGCCGAGGACTGGCGGGTGCTGACCGACGTCTACACCACGGCCGGCGGCTGCGACGAGGCCGTACGGATCTTCCTGGCCCGCGATCTGTCCGAGGCGGAGGGCGAGCGGTTCTCCGTCGAGGACGAGGAGGCGGATCTGGAGCACGCGCGCGTGCCGCTCGCGGAACTCGTCCGGGGGGTGCTTGCGGGGGAGCTGCACAACAACTGCCTGGTGGTGGGGGTGTTGTCGCTGGTCGCGGCGCGGGCCTCCGGCGGGTTGGACGGGTTGCGTCCGGCGCAGGCGCCCTGGCCTGCGCGGCCGTTTGAGGCGTAGGGGGCGTTCCGGGTGTCGTCGGCTGCGGCTTCGTCGTGGCTGGGCGCGCAGTTCCCCGCGCCCCTTACCGGCGTCGCCGAGCCGTCGGTCCTAAGAACTGTTGATCCGATCAGGGGAGTCTTGGCCCGGCGCCGTCCCGCTCCACACGGCTCGTTGCAGAGCGTGAACTAGGCTCTGAAACACGCCCGTACCGGAATCCCGGCGGGCTTGCGCGTGCGTGGGACGGGAGTGTGGCCCGTGACGGATCAGGCGGTGGACACAGGCGGCGTTCAGCTGTCGGCCGACGGTCATTTCCTGGGCCGGACACGGGAGTTGAAGGAGCTGCTCGCCGACATCGAGCGGGCGGGCCTGGACACCCTCTCCGGAAAGAAGGCACCCCGCGCGCGCGTGCTGCTCATCGCGGGCCGACCCGGTTCCGGCCGCACCGCCCTCGCCGAGGAACTCGTACGACAGGTCGCCGACCGTTACGGCGACGGCGTGCTGCGCGCCCGGCTCAGTGAGCCCGACGGCACTCCCCTCCCCGTCGGAGCGGTCGCCCGCGATCTGCTCACCGCCCTGGAGCTGCCGAGCCCGGCCGGTGCCGCCGAGGACGACCTCACCGCGGCGCTGCGCGAGGCGCTCGCCGACCGCAGGGTCCTGCTGCTGCTCGACGACGCGGCCACCGCGGAGCAGGTCGACGCCCTGCTGCCGGACACCCCGGACTGCCTGGCCGTCGTCGTCTCCGCGGGGCCGCTGACCGGGATCGCGGACGTCCGCCCGTGCACACTCGGCGGCCTCGACACCAAATCGGCGGTGGAACTGCTGTCCCGGCATGCGGGATCGGTGCGGATCACCGTCGACCCGCGTGCCGCCGAGGGGCTCGTCGAGGACTGCCAGGCGCAGCCCGCCGCGCTGATGCTGGCCGGCGGCTGGCTCGCCGCCCGCCCCAAGTCCGCCGTCGCCGACCTCGCCAAGCATCTGCACGCGGGGATCGACGAGGACTCCGCGGGCACCCCGCTGGCCCGGGTCTTCCGGCTCTCCTACGCCGCCCTGCCCGCCGCGGCCGCCCGGATACTGCGACTGCTCTGCCTCGCCCCGGCCGGCCTGGTCGACCCGCACACCGCCTCCGCGCTGGCCGGCTGCTCGGTCAACGGCGCCCGCACCACCCTGGACGACTTCGTCGCCCTCGGCCTCCTGCGCGCCGTGGACTCCCCGCTGCCGCAGTACGAGGTCCCGGGCTGTCTGCACCCCCTGCTCAGGGCGCTCACCGAGGCCCAGGACCGGCCCGCCGAGCTCCAGCTGGCCCGCGCCCGCATGCTGGAGCGGACCGTGCGGCTGCTCCAGTCGTGCCGGGCGATCACCGAGACCGACAGCCCGCAGGCGCGCGAGAAGCTCCTCGGCATGCCGCGCTCGCTGCGCTTCCCCAGCCCCCGGGCGGCGGCCGACTGGCTCCGCCTGCGCAGGCCCGCCCTGCTCGCCGCGGCCCGGCTCGCCGTCGCCGACGGGGATCTCGACACCCTGGCCCGGCGGCTGATGTCCCAGCTGGTGCGGGCCATGGTCGCCCACTTCGGCACCCAGGCGGCGGCCGGTGACCTGTACGGCATCCACGGATTGGTACTGGACGTGGCCGAGCGCCGGAACCTGCCCCGCGAGAAGGCCGCCGCGCTGCTGAACCTCGGCGACCTCGACGCCCGGACCGGGCGGACACAGGAGGCGTTGGCTCGGTATCGGGCCGCGCTGGACGCCGGACGCGAGGCGAACGACCCGTATGCGACCGGCCGCGCGATGGAATCCGTAGGCGGTGCCCATCTGGAACTCGGCGACTACGACCGGGCCGCCGACTGGTTCGGCCGGGCGCTCGCCCAGCGTCTTGCCCGGGACGAGCGCGCGGAGGCCGCCCGGCTGTACGGCCGGATCGGCGCCGCGCACACCTTCGCGGGCCGCTACGGCGAGGCGCAGCGCAACTGGCGGGCCGCGGTCGCCGGGCACCGCAAGAGCGGCGATGTCGGGGCCCACGCGCGGGCGTTGAGCGAGCTGGCCCGGGTCCAGGAGTACGCGGGCCGGCCCGCGGAGTCGCTGCGTACCTGCCAGGAGGCGGTGGAGTGGGCGCGGCGCGCCGAGGACGTACGGCTCCAGGCCGCGCTGCACCTGCGGATTGCCGACACCCTGGAGCATCTCGGGGACTCCGCCGCGGCTCGACTGCACCGCGGGGCGGCCGAGCGCATGCTGGGTGAGGAGCTCCCGGAGGGGGAGCCTGAGCCAGATCAGGGCGCTACAAGCAGCTAACGCCTGCGAAATCCGTAGTACATCCGCTGAAGATTAGTGCAATGAAAGGCTAGACAGCGGGAACACCTTCATTAGACTGGCTCTGCCGCACCTTCTCCTGCGGTGTCTCCCGGTGTGCCCTTGCATGCCTGGGTATGTCTTGTAATGCCCCACACCCTCTGAGCCAAGGACCGTGATCGACGTGAAGGTCGGCATCCCCCGCGAGGTCAAGAACAACGAGTTCCGGGTGGCCATCACCCCCGCCGGTGTGCACGAGCTGGTGCGCCACGGCCACCAGGTCGTCATCGAGCGTGGCGCCGGCGTCGGCTCCTCGATCCCCGACGCCGAGTACGTGGCCGCGGGTGCCCGGATCCTGGACACCGCCGACGAGGTGTGGGCCACCGCTGACCTGCTGCTGAAGGTCAAGGAGCCCATCGCCGAGGAGTACCACCGCCTCCGCAAGGACCAGACGCTCTTCACCTACCTGCACCTGGCCGCCTCCAAGGAGTGCACGGACGCCCTCATCGAGTCCGGCACCACCGCCATCGCCTACGAGACGGTCGAGCTGCCCTCTCGCGCGCTGCCGCTGCTCGCCCCGATGTCCGAGGTCGCGGGCCGTCTTGCCCCGCAGGTCGGCGCCTACCACCTGATGCGCTCGGCCGGCGGCCGTGGTGTCCTGCCCGGCGGTGTCCCCGGCACCCAGCCCGCCAAGGCCGTCGTCATCGGCGGCGGTGTCTCCGGCTGGAACGCCACGCAGATCGCCGTCGGCATGGGCTTCCACGTCACGCTGCTCGACCGTGACATCAACAAGCTGCGCGAGGCCGACAAGGTCTTCGGCACCAAGGTGCGGGCGATCATGTCCAACGCCTTCGAGCTGGAGAAGGCCGTCCTGGACGCCGACCTCGTCATCGGCGCCGTGCTGATCCCGGGTGCCAAGGCCCCGAAGCTGGTCACCAACGAGCTCGTCTCGCGGATGAAGCCGGGAAGTGTCCTTGTCGACATCGCGATCGACCAGGGCGGCTGCTTCGAGGACTCGCACCCGACCACGCACGCCGAGCCGACCTTCAAGGTCCACGACTCGGTCTTCTACTGCGTCGCCAACATGCCCGGCGCGGTGCCCAACACCTCCACGTACGCGCTGACCAACGCCACGCTGCCGTACATCGTCGAACTGGCCAACCGGGGCTGGGTGGAGGCGCTGCGCCGCGACCCGGCGCTCGCCAAGGGCCTCAACACCCATGACGGCAAGGTCGTTTACCGCGAGGTCGCCGAGGCGCACGGCCTGGAGCACGTGGAGCTGGAGACGCTGCTCGGCTGAGCCCGTCGACACCGGCGAACGGCTAAGTCACCTTTTCGTAAAGGCGATACGTCAACACGGATCCTCAACGTCGCCCACCTGGCCGGACCTTGCCCGACAAGGTCCGGCCGGATGTGTGTATGGTCACTTTGCGACGCTCGGTCAACTCGCCTCGAACGTAACCCTTCGACCGATTCGCACACCGGTGAAACCTACCGTGCGACGGCCGTACGCCCTTGACAGAGGGATGTTTCATTGCCGACACATCCTGCCGGGTCCGGCGGATTGTGTTGCTGCGGACGCCCGACACGCCATAGAGTCGCCGACTGTCGGCATGGTGCCACGCTGACCTTGTCTAGAAGTTTCCTGGTCCCCAAGGAGGTAAGACGACTTGTGAATGAGTCGACATTTTCTCCCGGGGGTGGTCAACCAGGAAGCCCTGCGCGGGGCCAGGCTCCCGCGGGCTTCGAGGCTGTCGGCTCCGTCGCGGTGCGCACCTTCGCAGCCCACCAGAGTCACCAGATGACAGGGGCGACTCTGTCAGCACACCAGAGCATGGATGGCCATCACGTGAACGCCATGGCCGGCGACGGAAGTGGCGCGCCCCACAACCACTTCGCCGACTACGACGAACTGCCCGAGGGGCACTTCTACGATCCCGACGCGGAGTACGAGCCCGACCCCGAGTACGCGGCCACGCTCGCGCCCGACGCTGCCCGTCAGCGTCGCGAGCGCATCGGCCCGACCGGACGGCCGCTGCCGTACTTCCCGATCCCGGGGCCGCTGACCGATCACGGCCCGGCGAAGATCATCGCGATGTGCAACCAGAAGGGCGGCGTCGGCAAGACGACGTCGACCATCAACCTGGGTGCCGCGCTCGCGGAGTACGGACGCCGGGTCCTGCTCGTGGACTTCGACCCGCAGGGCGCGCTGTCGGTCGGACTCGGTGTCAACCCGATGGAGCTCGACCTCACGGTCTACAACCTGCTCATGGAGCGGGGCATGGCGGCCGACGAGGTGCTGCTGAAGACGGCGGTCCCCAACATGGACCTGCTGCCGAGCAATATCGACTTGTCGGCGGCGGAGGTCCAGCTGGTCTCCGAGGTCGCCCGAGAGTCGACGCTGCAGCGCGCCCTGAAGCCGCTCATGGCCGACTACGACTACATCGTGATCGACTGTCAGCCCTCGCTCGGCCTGCTCACCGTGAACGCCCTGACGGCGGCTCACAAGGTGATCGTGCCGCTTGAGTGCGAGTTTTTCGCCCTGCGTGGCGTGGCGCTGCTGACGGAGACCATCGAGAAGGTCCAGGAGCGGCTCAACCCGGAGCTGGAACTCGACGGGATCCTCGCCACGATGTACGACTCGCGCACGGTGCACAGCCGTGAGGTGCTCGCGCGCGTCGTCGAGGCGTTCGACGACCACGTCTACCACACGGTCATCGGACGCACCGTCCGCTTCCCGGAGACCACGGTCGCCGGTGAGCCGATCACCACGTACGCCTCCAACTCCGTCGGTGCCGCCGCCTATCGCCAGCTCGCCAGGGAGGTGCTCGCCCGGTGTCACGCCGAGTGAGTCTGCCGGGGGCCGACGAACTGTTCCGTACGACAGGGGGAATGGCGCTGCAGGCGTCCACTCCCCGGCGGGGGGCCAACGGCGAGGCCCGGGTGCCCGCTCCCGCGGGGGAGAGCGACAGCGCCGCCGCGGAGGACGTCCCGCCGTCGGTGCCCGCACAGGGCGGCGACGGCGAGGGCGCGGAGCATGTCGCGGCGGACGCGGAGTCCGGGGAGTCCCGGAGCCGGGCCGCCGCCGGGGAGCAGTCCGGGCGGCGGCAGGGAACGCAGGAAGGTTCTGGCGCCGCCTCGAACCAGGCGGCGCCGCGCAAGCAGCGCGGACGGGCCGCCGCGCGGCGGCCGAGCGGACGCGAGCGGCACGACGAGAAGATCACCGTGTACGTCTCGGCCGAGGAGCTCATGGATCTGGAGCACGCGCGTCTGGTGCTCCGGGGCGAGCACGGTCTGGCCGTGGACCGCGGGCGGATCGTCCGGGAGGCCGTGGCCGTGGTGCTCGCCGATCTGGAGACCCGAGGGGACGCCAGCATCCTCGTACGACGGCTTCGCGGGCGGTAGCGGTAGCCTGCGGGGGCTATGACCTCGAACGACGTTCCCGTCCCCGGTGCCGGTGCCTCCGGCGGGCGGCGGCGTGCGCTGGGGACGGGGCCGGGGGCTCCACTGGTCGAACCGGTACCCGTACCGGACCCGGCGCCTGAACCTGAGCCCGAGCCGGAGCGCGAGGTCGTCCCTCAGGAGCCCGGGCCCGCCGCACCGCAGGAGTCCGACGACGGCGTCTTCAAGGTCCGTCTCTCCAACTTCGAGGGTCCCTTCGACCTGCTCCTCCAGCTGATCTCCAAGCACAAGCTGGACGTCACCGAGGTCGCGTTGTCCAAGGTGACCGACGAGTTCATGGCGTACATCCGGGCCATGGGGCCGGACTGGGACCTGGACGAGACGACAGAGTTCCTGGTGGTCGCCGCGACCCTGCTGGATCTGAAGGCGGCCCGGCTGCTGCCCGCCGCCGAGGTCGAGGACGAGGCCGATCTCGCCCTGCTCGAAGCGCGGGACCTGCTCTTCGCACGGCTGCTCCAGTACCGCGCGTACAAGCAGATCGCCGACATCTTCAACCGTCGGCTGGACGAGGAGGCCCGGCGCTACCCCCGTACCGTCGGACTCGAACCGCACCACGCCGAGTTGCTGCCCGAGGTGGTCATCAGCATCGGCCCTGAAGGCTTCGCGAAGCTCGCCGTGAAGGCGATGCAGCCCAAGCCCAAGCCGCAGGTGTACGTCGACCACATCCACGCGCCGCTGGTCAGCGTGCAGGAGCAGGCCCAGATCGTGGTGGCGCGGCTCAAGGAGCTCGGCGAGGCCAGCTTCCGCGCGCTCGTCGAGGACACCGACGACACCCTGACCGTCGTGGCGCGCTTCCTCGCCCTGCTGGAGCTGTACCGGGAGAAAGCCGTCGCCCTCGACCAGGAGACCGCCCTCGGGGACCTGATCGTGCGCTGGACCGGCGGGGAGGGCGACGCGCAGCCGACGGTGACCGACGAGTTCGACCGGCCGCCCGAGCCGCCCAAGGAGGAGAAGAAGTGAGCGAGGAGATCAGCGAGCCGCCGGCCGGTCTGCGCTCCACGGCCGACCTCGATCTCAAGCCGGCCCTGGAGGCCGTCCTCATGGTCGTCGACGAGCCCGCGACCGAGGAACACCTCGCCAAGATCCTCCAGCGGCCCAGGCGGCAGATCGCGGACGCGCTGCGCGAGCTGGCCGACGAGTACACCGTCCAGGGCCGTGGCTTCGAGCTCCGGCTGATCGCGGGCGGCTGGCGTTTCTACTCACGGCCGGAGTTCGCGGCGGCCGTCGAGGGCTTCGTCCTGGACGGCCAGCAGGCCCGGCTGACCCAGGCCGCGCTGGAGACCCTCGCGGTGGTGGCGTACCGGCAGCCGGTCAGCCGCAGCCGGGTCTCGGCGGTGCGCGGAGTGAACTGTGACGGTGTGATGCGCACCCTCCTGCAGCGGGGTCTGGTCGAGGAGGCGGGCACGGAACCCGAAACAGGTGCGATCCTGTACAGGACGACGAACTACTTCCTGGAGCGGATGGGCCTGCGCGGCCTGGACGAGCTCCCGGAGCTCGCGCCCTTCCTCCCCGAGGCGGAGGCGATCGAGGCCGAGACGCTGGAAGGGGTTCCGTCGTTCGATCCGGACGCACCCGATGCGCCGGGTTCCGACGAGGCAGACGACTAGACGGAATTTTGATGCGAAGCAGCAGCGGCAGGAACAGCAGCGGAAACAACGGCGGGAGCCGTGGTGGCAACAGCGGCGGCCGCGGCGGGAGTGGCGGTGGCCGCGGTAATTTCCGCGGTGCCGGCAACAACCGCGACGACAAGCAGGACAGCGGTCGTCCGAAGAAGCCGCGCCCGGAGGAGCGGCGCTACGACGTCGGCCCCGGCGCCACGCAGGACGGCCCGAAGTCGGGCCGCGGCCCCTCGGCCCGCGGTGGCGCGAAGGGCGGCCCCAAGCAGGGCCAGCGCTCCGGCGGCCGGACGGCTCCGGCGCGCTCCCGCGAGTACGAGACGCGCACGGAGGAGCGCAACCGCGACCGGTACGCCGGCAAGCCGGAGGTCAAGCTTCCCAAGACCTTCCCCGGCGCCGAGCAGGAGGGCGAGCGGCTGCAGAAGGTCCTCGCGCGCGCGGGCTACGGCTCCCGGCGGGCCTGCGAGGAGCTGATCGAGCAGGCGCGGGTCGAGGTCAACGGCGAGATCGTGCTGGAGCAGGGCAAGCGGGTCGACCCGGAGAAGGACGAGGTCAAGGTCGACGGCCTGACCGTGGCGACGCAGTCGTACCAGTTCTTCTCGCTGAACAAGCCCGCCGGTGTCGTCTCCACCATGGAGGACCCCGACGGGCGCCAGTGCCTCGGTGACTACGTCACCAACCGTGAGACGCGGCTCTTCCACGTCGGCCGGCTCGACACCGAGACCGAGGGCGTCATCCTGCTCACCAACCACGGCGAGCTGGCGCACCGGCTGACCCACCCCAAGTACGGCGTGAAGAAGACCTACCTCGCGGCCATCGTCGGCCCGATCCCGCGCGACCTGGGCAAGCAGCTCAAGGACGGCATCCAGCTGGAGGACGGGTACGCGCGTGCGGACCACTTCCGGGTCGTCGAGCAGACCGGCAAGAACTACCTCGTCGAGGTCACCCTGCACGAGGGCCGCAAGCACATCGTGCGCCGGATGCTGGCCGAGGCCGGCTTCCCCGTCGAGAAGCTCGTGCGCACCTCGTTCGGGCCGATCACCCTGGGCGACCAGAAGTCGGGCTGGCTGCGCCGCCTGTCGAACACCGAGGTCGGCATGCTGATGAAGGAAGTCGATCTCTAAAGATCCCTCGCTCGCGGCCGGTCCCGGATTCGTCCGGGACCGGCCGATTCGTTTTCGCCCCCGCGCCGGTCTGTATCGGTGACGGAGGGAGCGGGGATGGCTGCGACGACGGACCGCGAGGAATTCGTACGGCTCATGGACCCGTACCGCAGGGAGCTGCTCGCGCACTGCTACCGGATGCTGGGCTCGGTCGACGAGGCCGAGGACCTGGTCCAGGAGACCTATCTGCGGGCCTGGCGGTCCTACGACGGCTACGAGGGCCGCGCGTCCTTGCGGACCTGGCTGCACCGGATCGCCACCCACACGTGTCTGACGGCGCTGGAGGGCCGCGGGCGGCGTCCGCTGCCCGCCGGGGCTCGGTGAGCCCTCCCAGGCGCCTGAGGAGCCGCTGAGGGCCCCTGCGACGGATGTTCCGTGGCTCCAGCCGCTGCCCGACACACTCGTCGATCCGGCGTCGGTGGCGGTCGCCCGGGGCAGTCTGCGGCTGGCGCTCGTCGCCGCGCTCCAGCATCTGCCCGCGCGGCAGCGGGCCGTGCTCATCCTGCGGGACGTGCTGGCCTGGCGGGCACCGGAGGTCGCCGCCGTGCGCGGGCCTGGGCGCCGGTGCGGGCGCCGGAGGCGGGCTGGGGGAGCGCCGAGGCGCTGACCGCGCTGGCCGTGGGGGTGGTGTTCACGGGCGCGTTCCTGGACTGGGAGCGGCGGGGCGCCCGGCATCCGATGCTGCCGCTCGGTCACTTCCGCAACCGTGGCTTCTCCACCGCGAACGCGGCGGCCTTCCTGCTCTTCGCCTCCCTGCTGGGAGCGCTCTTCATGATCACGCAGCTGTTCCAGTCCGGGCTCGGCTACTCGCCCCTGGAGGCGGGTGTGCGGATCCTCGTCTGGAACGCGATGCCGCTCCTGGTCGCGCCGATCGCGGGCGCGCTCGCGGACCGGTACGGCACCCGGCCGTTCATGCTCGGCGGCCTTGCCCTCCAGGGCCTCGGCCTCGGCCTGCTGGCCCGGCAGGTCGAACCGGGTGTCGGCTACGGCAGCCTCGTCGTGCCGCTGATCATCGCGGGCGTGGGCATCTCCATGGTCTTCCCGAGCGTCGCCAAGGCTGTGACCTCCTCGGTGCCGCTCAGCGAGGCGGGGGTGGCGGCCGGCGTCAACAACGCCCTGCGTGAACTCGGCGGGGTCCTCGGCGTCGCGGTCGCCGCGGCGGTCTTCACGACGTACGGCGGCTACGGCTCACCGGCCGAGTCCTGGACGGGGTCGGCCCGGCGCTGTGGGTGTCGGCGGGGGCCGCGGCGGCGGTGTTCGCGCCCTCGCGGCGGGCCGCCTGGCCGGGGGTTGTCACTTCACGCCCGCCTCTTTATAGTCGTAGTGACTATTAAGGAGCGGATGTGGAGTACGACAAGCACGCCTACGAGCCCTTCGCCGTCACCGTGGATCTCGCCGTGTTCACGCTCCGGGCCGGCGCTCTGCATGTGCTGCTCGTCGAGCGCGGGCAGGAGCCGTACGCCGGACGCTGGGCGCTGCCCGGTGGCTTTGTGCAGCAGGACGAGTCCGCGGAGACGGCGGCCCGGCGTGAACTCGCCGAGGAGACCGGCCTGTCGGACGTCTCCGGGCTCCATCTGGAACAGCTGCGGACCTACAGCGAGCCCGACCGCGACCCCCGGATGCGGGTCGTCTCGGTCGCCTTCGCCGCCCTCCTGCCCGACGCGCCCGAGGCGCACGGCGGCAGCGACGCGGCGGACGCCCGCTGGGTGCCGTACGGCGAGGCCGGGACCCTCGCCTTCGACCACGACCGGATCCTGGCCGACGCCCATGAACGCGTCGGCGCCAAGCTGGAGTACACCTGCCTCGCCACCGCCTTCTGCCCGCCCGAGTTCACCCTCGGCGAGCTCCAGCAGGTCTACGAGGCCGTGTGGGGCACCGCCCTGGACCGGCCCAACTTCCGGCGCAAGGTGCTCGCCACGCCCGGCTTCGTCGAGCCGGTCCCCGGTGCCTCCCGCCTCACCAGCGGCCGCGGCAAGCCGGCCGCGCTGTACCGCGCCGGTGCTGCCACCGCACTCCACCCTCCGCTGCTCCGGCCGACCCCGGAAGGACACTCCGCATGACGAAGCGTGCCGCCACTGGATCCCTGCTGGGCCTCGCCCTCGGGGACGCGTTCGGCTTCCCGACCGAGTTCAACGACGTGCCGTCGATCCTCGCCAAGTGCGGCCCGTGGCGGGAGATGGAGCTGCCGACGCCGGCGATCGTCACCGACGACACCCAGATGACGCTGGCGCTGGGCAAGGGGCTGCGGACGGCCATGGACCGGGGCGTGCTCGCGCCCAAGCGGCTGGAGCGGCCGGTGCGGGAGGAGTTCGTGGACTGGTACCAGTCGCCGGAGAACAACCGCGCGCCGGGCCGGACCTGCCTCGTCGCCTGCAACCTCCTGAAGGCCGAGGGACGCCTCTGGCAGGACGCCAGCCAGATCCACTCCAAGGGCTGCGGCGCCAACATGCGCGTCGCACCGATCGGGCTCGCGCCCGGGCTGAGCGACGAACAGCGCGCGGGCGCCGCCCAGTTGCAGTCCGCGCTCACCCACGGCCACCCCACTTCGCTCGCGGCCTCCGACCTCACCGCACACGCCGTACGCCTGCTCGCGCAGGGCGCCGAGCCGACCGGACTCGTCGGCCTGCTGCGGTCGTACGCCTACGAGAACCGCACCCGCTACCACCACACCTGGCTCGGCGATCTGTGGGCCCGCAGCCAGGACCCGACCCCCGAGCACTTCATCGCGCGCGGGTGGGACGAGTGTCTGGGGGTGCTGGAGCGGCTCCAGGAGGCCGTGCGGGCGGGGTCGGTCGAGACCGATCCGTGCCTGGCCACCGGCGCGGGCTGGATCGCCGAGGAGGCGCTGGCGACCGGGCTGCTGTGCTTCCTGCTCTTCGTCGACGAACCGGTGACGGCCCTCAGACGGGCCGCCTGCTCCTCCGGGGACTCCGACTCCATCGCCTGCCTGGCGGGCGCCTTCGCGGGGGCATACCTCGGCGCCGATGCATGGCCCCGCGCGTGGGCGGACCGGATCGAGTACGGGGGCGATCTCGTCACCCTCGGCGCGCTCTGGGACGCTTAGCGGATGATCGACGCCCTGGACATCGACCTCGCGCCCGTCGTCGCCGAACAGCCCGACCCGGTGCTCTTCGCGACCGTCTCCGGCGCCCATCTGTACGGCTTTCCGTCCCAGGACTCGGACGTGGACCTGCGAGGCGTGCACCTGCTGTCCGCCGCCGACCTCGTCGGGCTGCGCGAGCCGGCCGAGACCCGGTCGCGGATGTGGGACCGGGACGGTGTGGAGATGGACCTGGTCACCCATGACCTGCGCAAGTTCGTCCGGCTGATGCTCCGCCGCAACGGCTACGTCCTGGAACAGCTGCTCTCCCCGCTCGTCGTGCACACCACCGACGCGCACCGGGAACTGGCCGCGCTCGCCCCCGGTGTCGTGACCGGCCACCACGCCCACCACTACCGGGGGTTCGCCAACACCCAGTGGCGGCTGTTCACCAAGACCGACGAGCTCAAGCCGCTGCTCTACACCTTCCGGGTCCTGCTCACCGGCATCCACCTGATGCGCTCCGGCGAAGTACAGGCCCATCTGCCCACGCTGCTCGGGGAGGTGCCCGAGGCGCCCGCCTGTCTGCCCGACCTGATCGCGGCGAAGGCGGAGCGGGAGCACGGGACGGCCGCGGTCGACCACGCGCGCGTGGAGGCGGACGTCGAGCGGCTGCACGCCCTGCTGGACGAGGCGCAGTCGACGTCAGCCCTGCCCGACGCCCCGACCGTGTACGACGCCCTGCACGACCTCGTCGTACGGATCCGGCTGAAGGGCTGAGGCACGACGGACGCGGACGAGGAAGTCCTCCACGCGCCGTCGGTCCGGCTCGGCGGGCAGCGGGCTGTGCTCGGCGGCCCGCTCCGCCTCCTCCGCCAGCCGCGTCATCCACGACTCGACCTCCGGCCACGGAACCTCGCCTCGCTTGACCGCGAGGAGCGGTGCGCGCTGGTCGCCGACGTCGATGGTGAGCTCCCCTGTGCGCAGCAGATCGCGGGCGCTCATCAGCAGGCGCAGCAGGTGCATCGCGTGCTTCCAGCGCGGGGCGCCGTGGTTGCGGACGTCCGCCTCCAGCTTCTTGCGCTGGCCCACGGCGTACCGCGCGAACGTGGTGTGGGCCTGGCGGGACAGGAAGGCCCCGCGCAGATCGAGCAGTTCCCGGCCCGTCTCGTCGGCGTACTCCACGAGCGGGGAGTGCAGACACTCCAGGATGTTGGGGTTCGCGCGCAGCGCCAGCTCGCAGAAGCGCTCCAGCTCCCAGCTGAACTGCTCCTCGGCCGGTCCCTCGATGTGCGTCGGCGGCTTGTCGAAGCGCCAGAACAGGGGAGTGGGGGCGAGGAACACGCCCCGCCGGTCGGTGTCGCTGCCGTCCGTCGCCAGACCGAAGGCACGCGAACCCATGACGCAGGCGTAGATCGTGTGGTCGCGTACCAGGGTGGCGGGGTGCATGGCCCGGAGCGTACGCGGCGGCTCACGCCAGGCGGATCGAATTTCCCTCCACCGTGATCTTCTCCTCGGGCAGCGGACGCGTCGCCGGCGGGTTCTCCACCGCGCCGTCCGTGATGCTGAACCTGCTGCCGTGGCAGGTGCAGTTGATGGTGCCGCCCTCGACGTTCGCGACGACGCACTGCTGGTGGGTGCAGATGGCCGAGAAGGCCTTGAACTCGCCCTCCTCCGGCTGGGTCACCACGACCTTCTCGTCCTTGAAGATCGTGCCGCCGCCGACCGGGACGGCGTCCGTGGTGGTCAGCTCCCGGCCGCCCGCCTCGGTGGCCTCGCCGGTCTGGTCGGTGGAGGTGGAGCCGCCGCTGTCATCGCCTGAGCCGCCACAGCCCGAGACGAGTGCCGCAGCGCCCGTGGCGAGGAGGATCGTGCGCCGGTTCGGACGAATGGTCATGTCGGCACTCCGAAGAACGGTGAGACCAGGAACAACAGCATCTTGGCACCGAATATGACGAAGAAGACGCAACCCGGGAGGGAGCACCACAAAACGCCACCGTCTCAGCGGGCGGGCGTCGCGCACCGGTCCGGCAGCCGCTGACTAGGCTGGATGGGCACAGAGTCGATCCGTACAGCAGCAAGGGAGCCAAGCCGTGGCGGTACGAGCGGTCCGGGGCGCCGTCCAACTGGACGTGGACGAGGCCGGCCACATGGACGAGCGGGTCGGTGCCCTGCTCACCGCCGTCCTGGAGCGCAACGGACTGACTACGGACGACCTGATCAGCATCTGGTTCACGGCCACGCCCGATCTGCACAGCGACTTCCCCGCGGCCGCCGCCCGCAAGCTCGGCATCGTCGACGTGCCCCTGATCTGCGCGCAGGAACTGGACATCGAGGGCGCCATGCCCCGCGTGGTCCGGGTCCTCGCGCACATCGAGTCCGACCTGCCCCGGTCCGGGATCGCCCATGTCTACCTCGGCGCCGCGGCCGCCCTGCGCAAGGACATCGCCCAGTGAGAACCGCACTCGTCATCGGCACCGGCCTCATCGGTACGTCCGCCGCGCTCGCGCTCATGAGCCGGGGCGTCGTCGTCCACCTCGCCGACCACGACCCCGAGCAGGCCCGTACGGCGGCCGCGCTCGGCGCCGGCACGGACGAGGCGCCCGAGGGCCCGGTGGACCTCGCGGTCGTCGCCGCGCCGCCCGCCCATGTGGCCGGGGTGCTCGCCGACGCCATGCGGCGCGGTGTGGCCCGCGGCTACCTGGACGTGGCGAGCGTCAAGGGCGGACCGCGCCGTGAGCTCCAGGCGCTGGGCCTGGACCTGTCGGCGTACATCGGCACCCACCCGATGTCGGGCCGCGAGAAGTCCGGCCCGCTGGCCGCCTCCGGTGACCTCTTCGAGGGCCGGCCCTGGGTGCTCACCCCGACCCGGGACACCGACACCGAGGTCCTGAACCTCGCCCTTGAGCTGGTCTCGCACTGCCGGGCCGTACCGGTCGTCATGGACGCCGACGCCCACGACCGCGCGGTGGCGCTGGTCTCCCACATGCCGCACCTGGTGTCCAGCATGGTCGCCGCGCGCCTGGAGAACGCCGAGGAGGCGGCCGTACGGCTGTGCGGTCAGGGCATCCGGGATGTGACGCGGATCGCGGCCTCCGACCCCCGGATGTGGATCGACATCCTCTCCGCCAACCCGGGGCCGGTCGCCGATCTCCTCGCGGACGTCTCCGCGGATCTCGACGAGACGGTCCAGGCGCTGCGGGCGCTGCAGTCCTCCGACGAGGCCAAGCGCCGCGAGGGCACGGCGGGCATCGAGGACGTCCTGCGCCGCGGGAACGCCGGGCAGGTCCGGGTCCCGGGCAAGCACGGCTCAGCGCCGCGGGTCTACGAGGTCGTGGCGGTCCTGATCGACGACCAGCCGGGCCAGCTGGCGCGTATCTTCGCCGACGCGGGCCGGGCCGGGGTCAACATCGAGGACGTCCGTATCGAGCACGCGACGGGGCAGCAGGCCGGTCTGGTCCAGCTGATGGTCGAGCCGAACGCGGTCCCGGTCCTGACGGCGGCGCTGCGGGAGCGGGGCTGGGCGATCCGCCAGTAGCCGCGGGCGTCCGGACGAGTGATGCGCACCCAGTAACCTTGTGCGGGGCACGATCGCGCCCCTCCACCCCTCCACCCCTCCGCACCACACCAGGAAGGTGTCTTCCCGTGGAAAACGGCGCCGCCCAGCCCGTGATTGTCGCCATCGACGGTCCCTCCGGCACGGGTAAGTCGAGCACGTCCAAGGCCGTCGCCGCGCAGCTCGGCCTGAGCTACCTCGACACCGGTGCCCAGTACCGGGCGATCACCTGGTGGATGGTGAACAACGGCATCGACGTCGACGATCCGCACGCCGTCGCCGCCGTGGCCGGGAAGCCCGACATCGTCTCCGGCACCGACCCGGAGAAGCCGACGATCACCGTCGACGGCATCGACGTCGCCGCCCCGATCCGGACCCAGGAGGTCACCTCCCAGGTCAGCGCGGTCAGCGCGGTGCCCGAGGTGCGGGCGCGGATCACCGAGCTGCAGCGTTCGATCGCGGCCGCCGCCGAGGACGGCATCGTCGTCGAGGGCCGGGACATCGGTACGACCGTGCTCCCCGACGCCGATCTGAAGATCTTCCTCACCGCCTCCCCGGAGGCGCGGGCCGCCCGCCGCAGCGGTGAGCTGAAGGGCGCCGACGTGCACGCCACCCGCGAGGCCCTGATCAAGCGGGACGCGGCCGACTCCAGCCGTAAGACCTCGCCGCTGGCCAAGGCCGGCGACGCGGTCGAGGTGGACACCACCGAGCTCACCCTCGCGCAGGTCATCGAGTGCGTCGTGACCCTCGTCGAGGAGAAGCGGGCCGGGAAGTGACGGCACCTTCCGAGCGGGGCGCGGAGGTCGGGCGGCGGATCGGCGTCGGCCTGATGTACGGGCTGTGGAAGCCGCGGGTCCTGGGTGCCTGGAAGGTCCCCGCGACCGGCCCGGTGATCCTCGCCGTCAACCACTCGCACAACATCGACGGCCCGATGGTCATCGGCGTGGCGCCCAGGCCGTCGCACTTCCTGGTCAAGAAGGAAGCGTTCGTCGGCCCGCTCGACCCCTTCATGCGGGCCGTCGGTCAGCTGAAGGTGGACCGCTCGACCGCCGACCGTACGGCCATCACCCAGGCGCTGGACGTGCTGGCGTCCGGCGGTGTGCTCGGCATCTTCCCGGAGGGCAGCCGGGGCGAGGGCGACTTCGCCGCGCTGCGGGCCGGGCTCGCGTACTTCGCCGTGCGCAGCGGCGCCCCCATAGTCCCGGTCGCCGTACTGGGAAGCACCGAGCGGCCCGGGCGGTTGACAAAGGCGCTGCCCGCGCTGCGCTCCCGCATCGACGTCGTCTTCGGCGACCCCTTCGAGGCGGGCGACGGCACCGGACGCCGCACCCGCAAGGCGCTGGACGAGGCGACCGAGCGCATCCAGAAGCAGCTCACCGCGCACCTGGAAAACGCCAGGCGGCTCACCGGCCGCTAGGCGACACTTGAGTAGTGGATCATCCGAAACGGGGCGTTCCACCGATCACCACACTGAACGAGGTACGGACTTCATGAACGACCAGATCCCCTCCGAGGGCTCGGGCGAGGCGCACGACCACGGAGCACTTGGCGACGCCGAGTACGCGGAGTTCATGGAGCTCGCCGCGGAAGAGGGCTTCGACCTGGAGGACGTCGAGGGCGCCATCGAGGCGGCGGGCCACGGTCCACTGCCCGTGCTCGCCGTCGTCGGCCGCCCGAATGTCGGCAAGTCGACCCTCGTCAACCGCATCATCGGGCGCCGCGAGGCCGTCGTGGAGGACAAGCCCGGCGTCACCCGCGACCGCGTCACCTACGAGGCCGAGTGGGCCGGCCGCCGCTTCAAGGTCGTCGACACCGGCGGCTGGGAGCAGGACGTCCTCGGCATCGACGCCTCCGTGGCGGCCCAGGCCGAGTACGCCATCGAGGCCGCCGACGCCGTCGTCTTCGTCGTCGACGCCAAGGTCGGCGCCACCGACACCGACGAGGCGGTCGTACGACTGCTGCGCAAGGCGGGCAAGCCCGTCGTGCTGTGCGCCAACAAGGTCGACGGACCGAGCGGCGAGGCGGACGCCGCGTATCTGTGGTCCCTCGGGCTCGGTGAGCCGCATCCGGTCTCGGCGCTGCACGGCCGCGGTACCGGCGACATGCTGGACGCCGTCCTGGAGGTGCTGCCGGACGCCCCGGAGCAGACCTTCGGCACCGCTGTCGGCGGCCCCCGGCGCATCGCCCTCATCGGGCGCCCGAACGTCGGCAAGTCCTCGCTGCTGAACAAGGTGGCGGGCGAGGAGCGCGTCGTCGTCAACGAACTCGCGGGCACCACCCGTGACCCCGTCGACGAGCTGATCGAACTCGGCGGTGTCACCTGGAAGTTCGTCGACACCGCGGGTATCCGCAAGCGGGTCCACCTCCAGCAGGGTGCCGACTACTACGCCTCGCTGCGCACCGCCGCCGCCGTGGAGAAGGCCGAGGTGGCGGTCATTCTGATCGACGCCTCCGAGAACATCTCGGTGCAGGACCAGCGCATCGTGACGATGGCCGTCGAGGCCGGACGCGCGGTGGTCCTGGCCTTCAACAAGTGGGACACCCTCGACGAGGAGCGCCGCTACTACCTGGAGCGGGAGATCGAGACCGAGCTCGGCCAGGTGGTGTGGGCGCCGCGGGTCAACGTCTCGGCGCGCACCGGCCGGCACATGGAGAAGCTGGTCCCGGCGATCGAGACGGCCCTGGCGGGCTGGGAGACCCGGGTTCCGACCGGACGGCTCAACGCCTTCCTCGGCGAGCTGGTCGCCGCCCACCCGCACCCGATCCGGGGCGGCAAGCAGCCCCGCATCCTGTTCGGCACCCAGGCCGGCACCAAGCCGCCGCGGTTCGTGCTCTTCGCCTCCGGCTTCATCGAGGCCGGCTACCGGCGCTTCATCGAGCGCCGGCTGCGCGAGGAGTTCGGCTTCGAGGGCACGCCGATCCATATCTCGGTGCGGGTGCGAGAGAAGCGCGGCAAGAAGAAGTAGGCAGGAACAGGAAGAGGGCGGCCCCAACCGGGGCCGCCCTCTTCCTGTTTCGGATGCCTCCGCTTTCAGATGCCTCTGCGGGGGACCGGCTGCAGGGCCGGCTGCAGCCCGGTGCCCTGAGGCCCGATGTGTCCGACGCGCTGCCACTGCGACTGCGACTGCCGGGCAGTGTGCGCGCCCGCGCTGTAGGCGCTGTACGAGCTGCTGAACGACCCCGGGCGGTACCCGCCGTACGAGCCCGTACTGTGCGGGATGTTCCCGAAGGCGGTGAACCCCAGGTCCTCCTCGCCGCTGCGGTCACCCGGCAGCGTACGGAAGGACTTGACGTACTCGGCGTAGAGCGCGTCGTAGATCGGCGTGGCCGATGGAGAAACATCGTATGCGTGCACGTATGTCCAAACGACCGCCTACATGAAGGGATGCGGTCGCCGGACCGGCCTTTGGGGGGCGCGCGGAGGCGCTCACGTCCCCGCGAGCGGCAGCGCGGACGCGACCAACTTCCCATTGGCCGCAGCCTTGTCCAGCGCGTCCCGCAGCAGATCCTCCCGAGGCTGGCGCCCGATGGTCCCGGCCGGCGCCGCGAACATCAGTACCTGCTGGTGCTTGTTGGCCGCGGCCCGCCACCCCTCGGTGACCTGCAGCGGCTGGTGCGCCTGCCACCAGGCGACCGGCTGGCCGCCGTCGGCGCCGGGCTGCAGAACGGCGTGCAGCTGGCCGACGGCGAGCAGTACCGACCATCCGTGCAGAACGGGCGGCACCGACTCGATCGCCGTCACCGGCATGAACCCCTGCTCGATGAGCAGCGGCAGGAAGTCGTCGCCGATGGCGGTGGACCCGGGCCGGACGATGGGGCCGGTCGGTTCCACCACGAGCGCCGGGTGCAACTCCCCGGCGATCAGGACGAGTCCGCTGGTCACCCCGAGCACCGCCTGCTCGGGTACGACCTTCTCCGGCTCCAGGTCGACCGTGTCACCGGTGATGGACCGCACGGCCCCCTTGAGCTGTTCCTCGGTGACCTGCACGACCTGCGAGGGCAGGCAGGTGGCGTGGGCGAAGGCGAGGACGGCGGTCTCGTCCCCGATGAACAGGACGGTGCTGGTGCGCTCCTGTTCGGAGTCGCCCTGGGTGCGGCAGGACGTGCAGTCGTAACTGCCGGGGGCGTTCTCTCCGGCGAGCAGCCGGTCGGCTTCTTCGTCGCCGATCTCGGCGCGTACCTCGTCGCTGACGTCGAGCATGCGCGGCACGGGTGGCTCCCTCGGGAAGTGGTACGTGGCGGGGCCGGGTGGCTCCCGGCTCGTGAACCGGGTGGGTCCCGGGCTCATGAAGAAGACAACGGCTGATCTGTGGCGGGAGTCACGCACCAGGGCGAACGGAATCGAACCATCCGTCGCGCACGGTCACCGCTGGCGCGGAATCGGGTACTCCCGGTCAAGTCCTTGGTGGGTCAAGGCAGTTGGTTCCGTGAAGTGGGTCACAGGTCGCGGAGGTGACTGGTCGACAAATCAGGAAATCGGCCCATGAAGTGGGTGACCGAAAATCGCTGATACCCGAGGTAACGGCGAACTGGCCAGGAATGACAAGGAGTTGGTTGATACCGGGCAGTCACCGTCCGTACATTCCTCCGCCGTGTGCACAGAGCACCGCTCGGGTACGTCCGTCGGCCGCACCACAGCCAGCTCGCAGCACGACCCCACCGGCGGACGGGCCGGAGCGCGACCGCGACCCAGTGCGCGGAACGCGCCCCGGCTTGGGGGAGCCCGGGTCAGTCGAGAGGGAACTTCATGTCTGGTTGTGCCGATACCACTCGCGACAACGCCCGTAAGACGCGTACGACGGCGGTTCTCGCCGGGGCCGCCCTGCTCGCCCCGCTCGGACTGCTGGCCGTGACCGGCAACGCCACCGCGGCGGACGGCGGAGTGTGGGACCGCATCGCCCAGTGCGAGAGCGGCGGCAACTGGCACATCAACACCGGCAACGGCTACTACGGAGGACTCCAGTTCTCCGCGAGCACCTGGCGCGCGTACGGCGGCGGCGCCTACGCGGCCACGGCCGACCGGGCGAGCAAGGACCAGCAGATCGCCGTCGCCACCAAGGTCCAGCGCGCCCAGGGATGGGGCGCCTGGCCCACCTGCTCGGCGCGGGCCGGGGCGTACGGCAGCGCGCCCGCCGCAGGCTCCGTGACGACGAAGGCGGCCCCGCCGAAGGCGCCTGAGCGCTCCTCGGCCCACATCGACCGCGGCTCCTCCCGCGGCGACTACGTCGTGCGCCAGGGCGACACCCTGAGCGGCATCGCCGCCCGGCACGGGACCACCTGGCAGCGCCTCTACGCCGCCAACAAGGCCGTCATCGGCGGTGATCCCGATGTGATCGTGCCCGGCCAGCGCCTCGACATCTGAGCGCGGCTCCCCCTCACCGGGCACGGGGCCCCGCCCGTCGGTCCGCCGACCGGGTGGGGTCCCTCGGCGCACCGACGCGCCGGGACGGCCTCGCGCGCCGCGCTGCTTAGCGTGGGCCGATGTTCCGCATGCCGATCACGCTCGCCCTCGCGGCCGCCCTGCTCTCCGTCCTCGCCCCCGGCACCGCCCACGCGGCACCGCCGCCGGCCCCCGGACCGCCCGCCACGCGCGTGCCCTACGACTGCGCCAAGGACCAGTGGCCCTGGGGCTGTATCGCCAAGTGCGAGAGCAGCGGCCGCTGGCACATCAACACCGGCAACGGCTTCTACGGCGGACTGCAGTTCTGGCAGCCCACATGGAAGGAGTTCGGCGGTCTGAAGTACGCCCCGCGCGCGGATCTCGCCACCCGCGAGCAGCAGATCGCGGTCGCGCAGGAGGTACTGGCCAGGCAGGGGTGGGGGGCCTGGCCCGTGTGTTCGAAGCGGTACGGCCTCAAGGGGCGCATGCACACGGTGAAATCCGGTGACACGCTCTCGTCGATCGCCCGCAAGTACGGGATCAAGGATGGGTGGCAGGCCCTCTACAAGGCCAACAAGAAGACGGTCGGCAGCTCTCCGGACCGGGTGATGCCGGACATGCTGCTGGTCATTCCGAAGGGTGCGACCCGGTCCACCGCGCTCTTCGGGCCGCCTCTGGCGAAGCCCGCAGCTCAGCCGCCTCGCCGCTGAACACGACGGCACCGCGGCGCAGTTCGTACACGAGCACCGGGTGGTCGCGCAGGACGGGCGGCAGCCGCTGCTCGGCGAGGACCACGCAGGCGTCCAGGCCGGCCAGGAGTTCGTACGTCCGGGTCGCCACCGCCGGCGCCATGCCCTGCGCCGGTTCGTCCACGAGCACCACGCGCGGGCGGGCCAGCAGGGCGCGGGAGAGCGCCAGCATGCGCTGCTCGCCGCCGGAGAGGGTGCCGGCGCGGCGGGGGAGCAGTTGCTCCAGGCGGGGGTAGGCGTCCAGGGCCGGCTCGTAGGCGGGGGCGGTGAGTTCGAGGTTCTCGCGCACGGTCAGGGAGCCGAAGACCGCCTGCCGTTCCGGGATCAGGCACAGACCGCGGCGGGCCCGTTCGTACGCAGGTACGCGGGTCACGTCGGCGCCGTCCCACACCACCGCGCCGCCGGACAGCGGGACGGTTCCGGCCAGGGCGCGCAGGGCGGTCGTACGGCCTGATCCGTTGCGGCCGAGGAGGACGGTGAGGCCGGGGGCGGGTGCGGCGAGGGTGATGCCGTGCAGGGCCTCCAGGGGGCCGTAGCGCACGCGCGCGTGGCGCAGGGAGATGGTCATACGGGGGTCTCCTGGGCGCCGAGTGTATCGAGGACGTGGGCCGGGGGGCCGGAGGCGATGATGCGGCCCGCGGTCATGACGTGCACGACGTCCGCGAGGTCGGCTACCAGGTCCAGGTCGTGTTCCACGACGAGGAGGGCGGTGCCGTCGGCGGCGAGGGCCTTCAGGATGCGGGCCAGCGCGGTGACCTCGGCGGTGTCCAGGCCTGCCGCGGGTTCGTCCAGGAGCAGTACGCGGGGGGTGCCGGCCAGGGCTCTCGCGAGTTCGACTCTGCGGAGGGTACCGGTGGGGAGGTCGGCGGCGGGGGCGTCTCGTACGTTGTCCAGGCCCAGCAGGCGGAGGGTTCGGTGCACGGCGGTCGGGTCGTCGATGCGGCCCTGTTCCGCGCCTACGCGGATGTTTTCGGCCACGGTGAGGGAGGGGAAGACGGCCAGTTGCTGGAAGGTGCGGGCGATGCCGAGGCGGGTGCGGCTGTGGGCGGGGAGGTCGGTGATGTCGCGGTCGCCGTAGCGGACTTGGCCTCGGGTGGGGCGCAGGGTGCCTGCGAGGCAGTGGAAGAGGGTGCTTTTGCCTGCGCCGTTGGGGCCGACGACGGCGGTGATCCGGGCGGGGGGTACGTCGAGGTCGATGCCGGTGAGGGCTTTGTACGCGCCGTAGTCGGCTTGGAGGTCGTGGGTGGTGAGCACCCGGCCTTCGGCCGGGTCTTGTTTCCCACCCGCACCACCCGTGCGGCTTTCGTGGTCGGGTGCGGGCGGCCCTGGTGGGGGTTGACCGCCGTCGGCGGCTGCGGCTGCGGCTGGGCGGGTGGGTGCCTTCGGCGGGGCCGTGGATGGGGTGGCGGGGCTTCTTGGCGTTGCTGGTTCGCGTCGCCGTTCTGCCGGGTGCCGGCTGCTGGTCCCCGTCGTCTCCGGCCCTCCGCTCCGGGGCAGGCTCTCTTGCGCCTCCTCCGCAGTGAGCGGCCGACGTTGTCGCAGCGTCGCCCGCACAGCCGTTCCCCGTTCCGTCAGGCTCGCCCTTCCCGCCGGCCGTAGCCTCGTCGCCGCGCTTCGCAACGCCTCGTACGGCCCCCCGGGGAACCGGCCCACCAGCACCGCCAGTACGCCGATCAGGGCCGCTGCGACGCCGCCCCGCGCGCCTGCGTCCAGGCCCACCAGCAGGGCCGCCGCCGCCAGCGCGCCCAGTGTGCTGTCCGCGCCCAGGACCACTACCGCGGCGAACCAGAGCAGGCCCCGGACCGGGTCGTAGGCGGCCGGGTCGAAGGCTCGTAGGCCCATGCCGAGCATGCCGCCGCCGAGGGCGGCCAGGGCGGCGCCCGAGACGAAGGCCAGGAGTTTCAGGGTCGGGACCCGGACCCCCGACGCCGAGGCGCCTGCCTCGTCGTCCCGCATCGCCGCCAGGGCCCGGCCGGTGCGGCCCCTGCGCAGGGCGCGAGTCGCCAGCAGGGCGGCCCCGAGCAGGACCAGCTCCAGGACGTAGTACGCGCGGTCGCCCTCGAAGCCCGCCGGGCGGCCCAGGGTCAGGCCCGAGGTCGCGTACGGCTGGGCGAAGACGAAGCGGCTCACCCCCACGCCCACCGCGAACGTCGCCAGGGCGAGGGCCAGCCCCCTGCGGCTGATCGCCGGCCAGCCCGTCAGCAGGCCCAGCGGGGCCACCAGGACCACCGCCAGCGCAAGGGCCGCCAGCTCCGGCATGCCTGGCAGGCCAGGGAAGCGGCCCGCCGCCAGGAGGGCCGTGAAGAGGGCGCCCAGGCCCGCGTACGCCGCCTGGCCCAGGGAGATCTGGCCGCCCCGGCCGGTGACCACCACCAGGGACAGCAGTACGACACCCAGCGCAGGCACCTGGACCGAGGTGTGCAGGTCCGAGCCCGCGAAGCCCAGCGGCAGCAGGAACAGCACCACCGCCACGATCCAGGCACCCGGCGGGGTCGCTACACGCGCGGTGGCGGTGCGGGGGAGCGCGTCGCGCGTGCCGATGCGGGGGAGGGCCAGCGCCGCGATCAGCAGGGCCACCACGAAGAGGTTCGCGCCGACCGCCTGGAGCAGTGGCTCGCCCCAGCCCTGCGGGTGCAGGCGCGTCAACTGGCTCTGCGCCACGCCGATGCCGAGCGCCGCCACCACCGCGACCGGCAGGCTCCGCATGCGCGCGGCCACCGCTACCGCCACCACCTCCATCACCAGCAGCGGCAGTCCGTACGGGTCGAGGCGGACGTACGGCGCCAGCAGTACGCCCGTCAGGCCCGCCGTGAACGAGCCGAACGCCCAGCCCGCCGCGGCTACCCGGTCCGCGTCGATCCCGCCGAGCACGGCCAGCTGCCGGTCGTCCACGACGGCCCGCAGCTCCCGCCCGAACCGGGTCCACCGGACGACCGAACCGACCGCCGCCGCCAGCACGAGGGCCACCGCCAGCTGTCCCCAGGGGTCGGCCGACACCAGCAGCTCCGGCGCGTCGTCCCGCGCCCCCTGCCCCCACAGCAGCGCCGCCCCGCCCACCAGCAGCACGAACACACCGATCGACGCCACCAGGGTCTGCGCCGGATCACTGCCGAGGACGGACAGCGGCCGGAAGACGAACCGTTCCAGCGCCATTCCGATCGCGGGCGCCAGGACCAGCAGGGTCACCGTCGCCCCCGCCCACAGCGGCCAGCCCCACTCCACCACGCACTGCCGCAGGACGTACGCGCACACCATCGCGATGGCGCCGTGCGCGAAGTTGAGCACGCCGGTCGCGCGGTAGGTGACGACCAGACCGATCCCGGTGAGCGCGGCGGCGCTGCCGACCGAGAGGCCGGCCAGGGTGAGGTCGTACGTCAGTGAGGACATCAGTCGTCCGCTTCGGCGGGCTCACAGATCGGGCACGGGCCCAGCTCGCCGCTCCTGACCAGCTTCGCATCCACCGGTACCGCTTCCGCTTTCCCGGCCACCAGCGGGCAGTCCGCGCGGTGGTACAGCGTGCCGCCCGGCACCATCAGCCGGTCCCCGCTGACCGCGAGCGGCGCGCTCACCAGCTGCCCCGAAGCCTCGGCGTCGGCCGGTTCCGCGGCCACGAGAAGGCCGTACAGCTCCTCCACGCGCGTGGCGGCGAGCGCGTTGCGGCCATGGGTGAGCAGGACGGCCCCGGAGACGATCAGCGCGGCGCCGGGGACCGTGCAGGACGCCAGATAGGGCAGCTGCCGTTCGGCGAACCGCTCGCCCGACACCCCGTACCAGCCGAGCACGCACAGCACCGCGCCCGCGGCGAGCGCGGCCCAGCCGGCCCACAGGACGGGGTGCACGGTCCGCAGTCGGGCTGTCCGCATGTCTGGCTCCTCTGGCTTCACCCGTGCACATGCCTGTCCATGTCAGCCGATGGCTTGCACTATGCCTTCTGTCAGCTGACCCTGAAAGCACCGGGCGCACCCGGCCCGGACCGACACCCGGTGGTGAGCCAGATGGTTCTCGGGAGCGACCTCAGTCGGCGGAACACGGGACGGGGTACGGCACTGGCGGCCGCCCTGCTCCTCTTCCTCGCCCCGGCCCTTGCGGCCTGCAGCGACGACGAGGGCGGCGGCGGCGACGCCACCCCGCCCAGCCCTTCGGTCGAGCAGACGACGAGCGCCCCCGCGGCGACGGCGCCGGCCGACGTGGGGGCGGCCGAGCGGGAGGTCAAGCAGAACTGGCAGAGGTTCTTCGACCCCAAGACCTCCCTGAAGGACAAGCAGACCGTCCTGGAGAACGGTGAGCAGATGGCCCCGGTGCTCCAGGCGTTCAGCGGCGACGAGCGCGGCGGACAGGTCGGGGCCCAGGTCACCGAGGTCGCCTTCACCTCGCCGACCGAGGCGGACGTGACGTACACGCTCACCCTGAACGGCGCCACCGCCCTGCCGGATGCCGCGGGGACGGCCGTCGAGCAGGACGGCACCTGGAAGGTGTCCGCCAAGACGCTGTGCGCGCTGGTGCAACTGAGCGGCAATGGCTCGGCCTCGCCGGTCCCGGGCTGCTGAGGCCGCGGTCGCGGTGCTGCTGCTCGTCCTGAGCGCGGCCTGCGGCAGCCGCCTGCCGGAGAGCGACTTCGAGGACCGTGAGCGCGGTACCCCCGCGCGGGACAGCGCCCCGATCCGGGTCGGCATCATCACCAGCGCCACCAGCCCGGTCGGCGGCAACGCCTTCACCGGCCCGCGCGACGGGGCGAAGGCGTACTTCGAGCGGCTCAACGCGCGCGGGGGCATCGACGGCCGCCCGGTCGAGGTGCGTCTGTGCGACGACGGCGGCAGCGGCGTCGGCAACAACGAGTGCGTGCACCAGCTCATCAACGAGGACCGGGTGGTGGCCCTGGTCGCCACCACGGCCCTCGACTACGCGGGCGCCGCCCGCGTCTCACGCGCGCGCGTGCCCGACATCGGCGGCCAGCCCATCGGCGCCGCCTACGACACCTGGCCGCACCTGTACGGCATCTACGGCAGCCTCGCGCCCAGGAACGGCACGGTCGGCTGGGACGGCAAGCTGTACGGCGGCACCGAGGTCTACCGCTACTTCAAGCGTGAGCACGGCGCCCGTACGGCCGCCGTCGTCTCCTACAACCAGGCCGCGTCCGCCGCCTACGCGCGGCTCGTCGAGCGGGGTCTGAAGGCCGAGGGCTACAAGGTGGTCACCGAGCAGGTCGACTTCGCGCTGCCCAACTTCCGTGCTGTCGCGGCCGACTTGAAGGAACAGGGCGCCGACCTCGTCTTCGACGCGATCGACAGTCACGGCAACGCCCGGCTGTGCGCCGCCATGGACGATGCCGGTGTCGAGATCACCGCCAAGGTGACGAACGTACAGAACTGGACCTCGGCCGTCGAGGACGACTACAAGGACGCCCCGCGCTGCCGCAACGCCCTGTGGGCGACCGGCTCCAGCCGCAACTTCGACGACACCGAGCATGAGGCCGTACGGGAGTTCCGCGATGCCACCGAGGGCCTGAAGACGCACGCGCAGTGGCAGTTGGAGGGATGGGCCGCCGCGCAGTGGTTCACCGAGGCGGCGCGGTCCTGCGCGAAAACGGGCGTCACGCGCGCGTGCGTCGACGACTGGATGAGCCGCAGCCAGGGCTGGACCGCCGACGGCCTGCTGCTCCCCGTCCGCTTCGAGCGGCTGGCCGAGCCGCCCAAGACCCGCCGGACGTGTCTGTCCGTGGCCCGCTGGGAGGACGGCCGGGGCTGGGTGTCCCAAGGCGATATGGACAGCACGTGCTTCGACGTGCCGCAGTTGTCCTACACGCCCTGAACGAGGGCGATGCTGACCGTCGTGACAGCGACTTGTCTATCTCTATCGATGAGTTGAGCATTGCGGACCGTTACTGTCCGGTTGCGCTGGCAGACTCGGCGCCATGTTGGAGACCTCGGCACGACTGCTGCGCCTGCTCTCGCTCCTCCAGGCCCACCGGGACTGGTCCGGCGCTCAACTCGCCGACCGTCTCGGTGTCACCCCCCGTACGGTCCGGCGGGACGTGGAGCGGCTGCGCGAGCTCGGCTACCCCGTCAACGCCAGTCCCGGCACCGGAGGCGGGTACCAGCTGGGCGCGGGCGCCGAGTTGCCGCCCCTGCTCCTGGACGACGACGAGGCGGTCGCCGTCGCCGTAGGGCTGCGCACGGCCGCGGGACAGGGTATCGAGGGCATCGGGGAGACCTCCGTACGGGCCCTGGCCAAGCTGGAGCAGGTCCTGCCGAACCGGCTGCGCCGCCGGGTCAGCGCCCTGAACGCGTTCACCGTGCCGATGCTGCGCGTCCAGCCCGCCGCCGTGGACCCCGGGGTCCTGACCGAACTGGCCCACCTGTGCCGGGACGCCGAGCTCCTGCGCTTCGAGTACCGGGGCCACGACGGCACGCTCAGCGCTCGCCGAGCCGAGCCGCACCGCCTGGTGTGCACCGAGCGCCGCTGGTACCTGGTCGCCTGGGACCTCGACCGGGACGACTGGCGCATCTTCCGCGTCGACCGCATCACGCCCAAGCCCCCGCACGGCCCCCGCTTCACCCCGCGCCGCCCGCCGGCCGACGACCTCGCGGCCTATGTCTCCCAGGGCGTCTCCACGCGCGCGTACGCCACCCACGCCCTGGTCCGGCTGCTGGTGCCCCTGCGGGAGGCCGCCGAGCGCATCTCGCCCACGGCCGGCGTGCTGGAGCCCGAGGGCCCGCGCAGCTGTCTGCTGCGCACCGGGGCCGCCGGCCTCGATGTGATGGTGATCCATGTGATGCTGCTGGGCTTCGAGTTCGAGGTGCTGGAGCCCGTCGAGCTCACGGACGCGATCAGGACTGCTCGGGACCGGCTTTCTCGGGCTCTGGAGCGAGTGCCGCGAACTTGGGGTGGTGCAGATCGAACGCCGGGGACTCCGAGCGGATCCGGGGCAGAGTGGTGAAGTTGTGCCGCGGCGGGGGACAGGACGTGGCCCACTCCAGCGAACGGCCGTAGCCCCAGGGGTCGTCGACCTCGACCTTCTCGCCGTACTTCGCCGTCTTCCAGACGTTGTAGAGGAACGGCAGCGTCGAGATGCCGAGCAGGAACGCGCCGATCGTCGAGATCGTGTTGAGCGCCGTGAAGCCGTCGGCGGCCAGATAGTCGGCGTACCGGCGGGGCATGCCCTCCGCGCCCAGCCAGTGCTGCACCAGGAACGTGGTGTGGAAGCCGACGAACAGCGTCCAGAACTGGATCTTCCCGAGCCGCTCGTCGAGCATCTTCCCGGTGAACTTCGGCCACCAGAAGTAGAACCCGGCGAAGATCGCGAAGACGACGGTGCCGAAGACGACGTAATGGAAGTGCGCGACGACGAAGTAGGTGTCGGTGACGTGGAAGTCCATCGGGGGCGAGGCCAGGATCACCCCGGTCAGGCCGCCGAACAGGAACGTCACCAGGAAGCCCACCGACCACAGCATCGGTGTCTCGAAGGACAGCGAGCCCTTGAGCATGGTGCCGGTCCAGTTGAAGAACTTGACGCCTGTCGGCACCGCGATCAGGAAGCTCATGAAGGAGAAGAACGGCAGCAACACCGCACCGGTGGCGAACATGTGGTGCGCCCACACCACCACCGACAGACCGGTGATCGCCATCGTCGCCGCGACCAGCGTCAGATAGCCGAACATGGGCTTGCGGGAGAAGACCGGGATGATCTCGCTGACGATGCCGAAGAACGGCAGCGCGATGATGTACACCTCGGGATGGCCGAAGAACCAGAACAGGTGCTGCCACAGCAGCGCACCGCCGTTGGCCGCCTCGAAGATGTGCGAGCCGAACCGCCGGTCGGCCTCCAGGCACAGCAGCGCCGCCGCGAGCACCGGGAACGCCATCAGGATCAGGATCGACGTGAACAGCGTGTTCCACACGAAGATCGGCATCCGGAACATCGTCATGCCGGGCGCGCGCATCCCGATGATGGTGGTGATGAAGTTGACCGCGCCGAGGATCGTGCCGAACCCGGACAGCGCGAGGCCCATGATCCACAGATCGCCCCCGATGCCCGGGGAGCGCTCCAGGCTGTTGAGCGGCGCGTAGGCGAACCAGCCGAAGTCGGCGGGCCCGGACGGCACCAGCAGCGAGCTGATGACGATCAGGCCGCCGAACAGATAGAACCAGTACGACAGCATGTTCAGCCGGGGGAAGGCGACGTCCGGCGCGCCGATCTGCAACGGCATCAGTTCGTTGGCGAAGCCCGCGAACGCCGGGGTGGCGAAGAGCAGCAGCATGATCGTGCCGTGCAGCGTGAAGAGCTGGTTGAACTGCTGGTTGTCGATGAGCTGCAGCCCGGGCCTGGCCAGCTCGGCGCGCATCAGGAGCGCCATCAACCCGCCGAGCAGGAAGAACAGGAACGACGTGATCAGATACAGATGGCCGATCTTCTTGTGGTCGGTGGTCGTCAGCCAGTCGACGATCACCCGGCCCTTGTGCTTGGTCCGCACGGGTCGTACCGGCGCCTGCACGGTCTGAGTGCCCATCGCTCGCTCGCCCCTTCGCTCGCCTGCCCCGGGCCCGCTGAAGCCCGCGCCGCGCGTGCCCGCGAGCCCACGCCATGATGCTCGCGTCGCCGCGCGCTCCGACAGGGGGCGTACGAGGGGTCTGTGCCGCAGAGCTGCAGTTCCTGTGTGGCGTCAGTTCCCTTGGAGCCGTGCGGAATCGGGGAAAGAAAGGAGTCCGGGGAGTTCTCCCGGCACTTTCCGTCGGGCTATTGGGAGAGCCGTCGCGACACGCGGGAATTACGTTCGAATGCCTGCGAAAAGCGTAGGGAACCGCTCGTACGTGTGACGGAGTTCGAGCGAAACGCGTGTCGTGATCCTGTGACAAAAGCGTGACCGGAGAGGGACGAGTGACCAAGGTGCCCGCTGCTCTGGCCCCGGGCGTGTGACAGGGCCTAGCGTGGCCGCATGGCACCGATTCCGACACCCCCCGCCGAACCCCAGGACCAGCCGGACAGCTACCTCGGTCTGGACGCCGACCGAGCCGAGCGGCTCGCCCGCGAACGGGGCTGGTCGACCGTCCGGTCGCTGCCGCCGGGCGCGATCATCACCATGGAGTACCGCGTGGGACGGCTGAACTTCGAGGTGCGGGACGGGCTGGTGACCCGGGCCTGGAAGGGCTGAGACGGCACGACGACGGCCCCGGCCCCTTCGTGAGGAATCACGAAGGGGCCGGGGCCGTCGCCGCGGGGATGGGTGGTGCGTACCGAGCCCCGCCGTTCTGTGGCGTCAGCCGCCCGTCAGGGGCGGGCCGTCGAGGTCGTACCGCGGGTGACGCGGTCGGTCTGCGGTGGTCTGCGGCTGCCGACCGGGGTGACCGGGGTGCGCTCCGAGCGGGCCGTGTGCGGGCCGGGCGCCAGATAGACCGGCGCCCGCGGCGAACGGGCCGTGGGGGACACGTCCTGCGCCGTATCGACGGGCTTGAGCAGCACCGGGACCTCGACCGGAGCGGTCGGCGCGGGGGCCGTGCCGGTGCGGCGGGACCGCCAGCGGTCGCGCAGATCGAAGATCACGGCCTCGGCGCGGGCGATCAGCGGCTCGAACCAGGGCAGCGCGAGCAGGATCAGCAGACCCGCGGCCCAGCCGAGGAGCACATCGCTCAGCCAGTGCGTACCGAGGTACACGGTGGACAGGCCCACGCCCAGCGAGGTCACCGCCGACAGGGCGGACAGCCAGCGGCGGGCCGCCGGGGTGGAGGCCAGATAGGCCAGGATTCCCCAGGTCACCACGGCGTTGGCGGTGTGGCCGCTGGGGAATATATCGCCGCCCAGCCACATCTCGTTGGAGCCGATGGTGGTCGCGTAGTGCGGTCCGAGGCGGCCCATGCTGAGCTTGGCGGCGCCGACCGTGACGTTCAGCAGCAGCAGCGAGACGCCGAGTGCGAGCAGCGGCCGCAGGGTGTGCTGCCGCCAGGAACGCCAGCCCAGCCAGGCCGCGATCATCACCGCGGTGGGGCCGCGCTGGCCGAGGACCACGTAGTAGTCGACGAACCACTGGATCTCCGACCACTGCTGGTACGGCCGGAAGAACATGACCTGCCAGTCGAGTCGGACCAGCCACGAGGTGATGACCACGGCCCACACGATCGCCCCGTAGAAGGCCAGGGTCGCGGCGAAAAGCGCGACCCTGTGCCGGCTCATCTTCGGCACATCGATGTGGGCCGGCCGTTCCGGCTCACGGTCCAGCCTCGCGAACACCCGGTCCAGACGGGTGAGGTTTCGTTCGGTACGCACCCAATCGACGTTACAGCGAGTGAGCTCAGAAGCCCGTCGATCCACCGCTTTGTGATGACGATGTGATGTGGGATTCCTCTCAAGGAGGGGTCCATTTCCTGCGACTTCGCAATCAGTGGACGCTGCGCCCTTCAATTCCTTTGATCATTCCAGCGCACGGTTTTATGGCGTTTACGAATTCGTTCACCGGAAGCCGGCCCGGAATTCTCTTGTCGGTCATCACGGCGGACCGGAGCCGTTCAGCCAGAACGCCCCATAGACCGCCGACGCCACCGCGATCAGCGACAGCACCACGGCCGACCTGCGCGTCCGCAGCCGGGACAGGGCCAGGGCCAGGGGCAGCAGCAACGGGAAGGCGGGCAGCAGCAGGCGCGGCTTCGAGCCGAAGTAGCTCGACGCGCACAGCGCGAGCGCGAGGACGACACCCGCGTACACCAGCAGCGGGAGCGGCTGGCCCTGCCGGACGCAGACGACGTACAGCCACACCACGAGGCCGACCCCGACGATCAGCGCGAGCCCGGCGAGCGCCGACGGAAACGACGTGAACTTGTCGGCGACGAAACGGGCGAAGGCGTAGCCGCCGTCGAAGCCGTTGCGCCAGCCGGCCTGGACGTCGAGATAGCCGAGCGGGCCCTTGCCGGTGTGGTGGCCGACCCACAGGACGTAACCGGCGGCTCCCAGGGGCGCGAGCAGCATGCCGAGGGCGCGCCGGACGGCGGGCGCGCCGGGCGGGGGCGGACCGCCGGCGGGGGAGGGGGCGTGCTCGATGTCCTGCACGCGGTCGGCGGGCGCCGCGCTTCGGTCCCGCACGAACGAGGCGATCCCGGCCGCCCACACCGCCGCCACGACGGCGAGCCCGACCGGGCGGGTCAGACCGGCCAGCAGGGCCAGGGTGCCGGCGGTCACCCAACGGCCGGTCAGGACCGCGTACAGCGACCAGGCCGCCAGTGCCGTGAACAGTGACTCGCTGTACGCCATCGACTGCACGATCCCGACCGGCAGCACCGCCCACAGCAGCACCGCGCAGACGCCCGCGCGGCGGCCGTACACATGGTCGGCGACCGCGAAGATCCCCCAGGCCGCGGCGAGCGAGGCGAGCGCCGTGACCAGGAACCCGGCGTCCGCGTACGACAGCGGCGTGAGGGCCGCGAACAGCCGCTCCAGCCAGGGCAGCAGCGGGAAGAAGGCCAGGTTCGAGTGCACGTCGCCGTTGGGCAGCCGCACCTGGTAGCCGTACCCCAGCTCGGCGACCCTGGTGTACCAGAGCGCGTCCCAGCGTGCGGTCAGCAGGGTGTACGCGCTCTTGTCGCGCGACGCGCTCCACAGGGCCAGCGCGAGCAGGCCCAGGGCGCGCACGGCCGCGTACCCCAGGAGGGCCGGCGCCGCTCGCTGCACGCGCGTAGAAGGATCGGTCACGGGCTCGATTATCAGCGGGCCCCGGAACCGGGCGGCCCGCCGGGGGCGTGCTCGACAGGGGAGGAAAGTGGCGTACGCCACACGTGTTCTGTCCGGAGTCTGAGAGGTCCGCCACTAGGCACCGGCACGGACTCGCGTACTCTGACGAGTCACTCGCTTCGTTGCGCGGGCCGGGGACCACCGCTCCTCTCCGGCCGAGTCACGGGGAGTCCCCACCCCGTGAGCCCGCCGAACGCGAGGGAACATCTGGGAGGTACGTACATGTCCGGGACGACCACGGCTGCCGCTGCGCTGCGCCGTCGGGCGGCCGGGGCCGGTGCCAACCGCTGGGTCGTCCTCGTGGTCCTCTGCGCCAGCCTGCTGCTGGTCGCCGTCGACGCCACCGTGCTGCATGTGGCGGTGCCCGCCGTCACCGAGGATCTCAGGCCGGGCGGTATAGAACTGCTCTGGATCGTCGACGTCTACCCGCTCGTCTGCGCCTCGCTGCTGATCCTCTTCGGCACGCTCGGCGACCGGGTCGGGCGCAGACGGATCCTGCTTCTCGGATACGGCCTGTTCGGCGTCGCCTCCGCCATGGCCGCCCTCGCCGACACCGCCCAGGTGCTGATCGTGGCGCGGGCGCTGCTCGGCGTCGGCGGCGCGATGATCATGCCGGCCACCCTCTCGATCCTCCGCCAGGTTTTCCCCGACCGGCGTGAGCGGGCGCTCGCGATCGGTATCTGGAGCGCGGTCGCCGCGGTCGGCGCGGCGGTCGGACCGCTGCTCGGCGGCTTCCTGCTGGAGCACTTCTGGTGGGGCTCGGTCTTCCTCGTCAACATCCCCCTGATGCTGGTCAGCCTGCTGGTGGGCCGGCTGCTGCTGCCCGAGTCCAGGGGAGACGGCCGCGGTCCCTGGGACGTGGTCGGCGCGCTGATGGCGGCGGCCGGTCTGTTCGGGATCGTGCTGGGCGTCAAGCGGCTCGGCGGCGGCGACCTCGACGGCGCCGGCGCGCTGCCTCTGCTGGTGGGCGCGGCCCTGCTGGTCCTGTTCGTACGACGGCAGCGGCGCCGCGAGCACCCCCTGGTCGACCTGCGGATGTTCTCCCGTCCCGCGTTCAGCACCTCGGTGGGCTGCATCGTGCTGGCGATGCTCGCGCTGGTCGGCCTGGAGCTGATCGCCGCGCAGTATCTGCAACTCGTCCTCGGCCTGTCGCCGCTGGAGACGGGGCTGCGGCTGCTGCCGCTGACGTTCGCGGCGATGGGCGCGGGTCTCGCCGGGGCGCGGATGCTGCGCCGGTTCGGGCCGCGGCGGATGGTGTGCTCCGGGTTCTGTCTGACGGCGTTCGCGGTGGTGCTGCTGACGGCGATGGGCGAGACGGACAATCCCGCGCTGATGGTGTCCGGGTTCGTGCTGCTGGGCTTCGGCCTGGAGACCACGCTGTTCGGGGCGTACGAGTCGATGCTGAGCGAGGCACCGCCGGAGCAGGCGGGCGGCGCGGCGGCGATCGGTGAGACCTCGTACCAGCTCGGCGCGGGTATCGGAATCGCGCTGCTGGGCACCGTGATGAACGCGGCCTACACGCCCGGTCTGTCGTCCGTCCCAGGTGTGCCCGCCTCGGCGTCCGCGGCGGCCGGGCACTCGCTGGGCGAGGCCTATGAGGTGGCCGGACAGCTGGGCGGCTCCGCCGGGGAGACCCTGCGCGATGTGGCGCGGAACTGCTTCGTCAACGGGCTGCATGTGACGCTGCTGGTCAGCGCGGGACTGCTGCTGCTCGGCGCGGTGATGGCGCTCAGACTGCCGCGGACGATGAACTGTGAGGCGACGGCCCCGGTGGTGGAGGTGCCGGCGCCGCGGGAGGTCGCGGAGTCCCGGGTCACCGCGTAGGGCCTGTCGTCCAGGCCTCCAGAGCCTGAGACCCCTGGACGTGGTGGAGACTGCGTCGTAACGTCGGCCTTCAATCCGTGACTAGCGCTGCTAGTTTTGAGCTGCCGGAGGGTCTCCCATGCCGTTGCCCCCGTTCGATCCCGCCGATCCGCTGGGGATCGACGACCTCCTTCAGCCCGAGGACCTCGGGGTCCGCGACACCGTCCGCCGGTGGGCCGCCGACCGCGTCCTGCCGTATGTGGCCGAGTGGTACGAGACCGGCGAGCTGCCCGGCATCCGTGAACTGGCCCGTGAGCTCGGTTCCATCGGCGCCCTCGGGATGTCGCTGAGCGGCTACGGCTGCGCCGGCGCCTCCGCCGTCCAGTACGGGCTCGCCTGTCTGGAACTGGAGGCCGCCGACTCCGGCATCCGGTCCCTGGTCTCGGTACAGGGCTCCCTCGCCATGTACGCCATCCACCGCTACGGCAGCGAGGAGCAGAAGCAGAACTGGCTGCCCCGGATGGCCTCCGGCGAGGTCATCGGCTGCTTCGGGCTGACCGAGCCCGACCACGGCTCCGACCCCGCCGCCATGCGGACGTACGCCAAACGCGACGGCGACGACTGGGTCCTGACGGGCCGGAAGATGTGGATCACCAACGGGTCCGTCGCCGGTGTCGCCGTCGTCTGGGCGCAGACCGAGGACGGCATCCGCGGCTTCGTCGTGCCCACCGACAGCCCCGGTTTCTCGGCGCCCGAGATCAAGCACAAGCTGTCCCTGCGTGCCTCGGTCACCAGTGAGCTGGTGATGGACGAGGTACGGCTGCCCACAGATGCGGTCCTCCCCGAGGTCACCGGCCTGCGCGGACCGCTCAGTTGTCTCTCGCACGCGCGCTACGGCATCGTCTGGGGCTCCATGGGGGCGGCCCGCTCCTGTTTCGAGGCCGCGGTCGACTACGCGAAGTCGCGGGAGCAGTTCGGGCGGCCGATCGGGGGCTTCCAGCTCACCCAGGCCAAACTCGCCGACATGGCGGTCGAACTGCACAAGGGGATTCTGCTCGCCCACCATCTGGGGCGGCGTATGGACGCCGGCCGCCTGCGTCCCGAGCAGGTCAGCTTCGGCAAGCTCAACAACGTCCGTGAGGCCATCGACATCTGCCGTACGGCGCGGACGATCCTCGGTGCCAACGGGATCTCGCTGGAGTACCCGATCATGCGGCACGCGACGAACCTGGAATCGGTGCTCACCTACGAGGGCACCGTCGAGATGCACCAGCTCGTGCTGGGCAAGGCGCTCACCGGGCTCGACGCCTTCCGGTGAACCCCGAGGGGGCAGGGCCGACGATCGGCCCTGCCTCAGCTCTGGTTGAAGAAACCGTCCGTCCGGTGCGCCGCGGGCTCACCGTTGATGATCTCCGTGTCGGCCGGGGTCAGCAGGAACACCCGGGTGGACACGCGCTCGATCGAACCGCGCAGACCGAAGATCAGGCCGGCCGCGAAGTCGACGACACGCTTGGCGTCGGCGGCCTCCATGGCCGTGAGGTTCATGATGACCGGGACACCGTCCCGGAACAGCTCACCGATGGCGCGGGCGTCCCGGAAGCTGTCCGGGGTGACCGTGCCGATCCGGCGGCCCTTCTCCTCGGCCACGTCCGAGGCCACCTTGACCCGCGGGTCGGTGACCCAGGCATCCCCGGACTCGGTCCCTTCGGAGTAGTCGTCGTCGTAGTAACGCTCGTCATCGTTGTCGTCAACGAGGCCCAGCCAGGCACTCGCCTTGCGCACCGATCCCATGGACGCCTCCTCTCACAGCGGTCTTTCTTGCTTTCCGCATCCCTATGGTCATCCATGATGCGGACGGCGCGCCAAGTGGATAGACGCCGCGCGGGGGGTTTGTGACGGTACTGGTGCACAGCGCATACGTCGAGAGCCCAGGTGTGCCAAGGGCCGTGCCCCACATGGCTGCTGACTGTGAGTGAAATATGATTCTTCGCGGCGTATGGGTGATCCGCGGTGCGTACGGGTGAAGCGGGAGGGTGCGCAAGGGGCCGCAGGGACGGTCGATACGATGCGGCGGCTCGATGTCGTACTCAATGCCGTACGAACCACGGGGGAACGTCGTGTTCGGAATAGTCAGGCCCTGCCGTCATCGGCTGGGGGAGCGTCTCGCCGGTCAGTGGATGGCCCATCTGTGCGGTCTGTGCCTGGCGTTGCGCGGGGATCACGGGCAGTTCGCGCGGGTGGTGACCAACTACGACGGGCTGCTGATCTCCGTTCTGACGGAGGCTCAGGCCGTCGCGGACGAGGGGTTGCGGCGTACGGCGGGGCCGTGCCCGTTGCGCGGGATGCGGACGGCGTCCGTGGCGCGGGGCGAGGGGGCGCGGCTGGCGGCCGCGGTCTCGCTGGTGCTGGCCTCCGCGAAGGTGCGGGACCATCTCGCCGACGGGGACGGCCTGCTGGCGCGCAAGCCGGTGGCACTGGCCGCGCGCCGGGTCGCTGCCGGCTGGGGTGCGGCGGGGGCGCGCAGTGGTTCCGCCGTGGGGTTCGACACCGGGTTGCTGGTCGACGCGGTGGAGCGGCAGGTCGGGATCGAGGCGCTGGCCGGTCCTGGGACCTCGCTGCTGGTCGTGACCGAGCCGACCGAGACGGCGACCGCGGCGGCCTTCGCGCATACGGCGGTGCTGGCGGGGCGTCCGCTCAATGCCGAGCCGCTCGCCGAGGCGGGGCGGCTGTTCGGGCGGCTCGCGCATCTGCTGGATGCCGTGGAGGACAAGGAAGCTGACGCGGCGTCGGGTGCGTGGAATCCGCTGACCGCGACGGGGACGTCCTTGGCGGAGGCCCGAAGGCTGGCCGATGACGCGGTGCACGGGATACGGCTGGCGCTGCGGGAGGTGTCCTTCACCGATCCGAAGCTGGTGCATCAGCTGTTGGTGCACGAGCTGCGGCGCTCGGTGGACCGGGCGTTCGGCACGGCCTCCTGCTCGCACATGGCGGGTCCGTACGCCCCGCCCGGCGGTCCCGGGAGCCCGGCGCTGCCTCCCGAGCCGCCTCGGCGGGATCGGCGGGGGTTGCTTGCGGGGTGTGCCGTATGGCTCGGATTGGCTTGTACCTGTCAGATGTGCTGCGGGGAGTTCGAGGACCCCTGGAGTCGGCAGCGGCGGGAGGGGCTGTGCACCAGTTGCGATTGCAATGGATGCGGGGATTGCTGTAGCTGCTGTGACTGCTGCGGGAATTGCTGCGGCGACGACGGCTGTGGCTGTGACGGCTGTGACTGCGGGTGCAACTGCTGAGGTGGGACGAGGGCGTTGGCGGCCGTCCATTCTCAGGTGGTTCAAAGATTGACGGCTGAAAGGCGCTCTTGCGCCCATCCGGCACGCGGCCGAATACTCCCCCACAGCGCTTGTCAGGGGCACGGCGTGTTCGGAATCCGGATGAATCCGGCTCCTGGCTGCGCCTCACGGGCCCGAAACCCCACGAGGGCCCCCGACTTCCCATGTGGAGGAACGAAAAGTGAGGATCAAGCGCACCACTCCCCGCAGCGGCATTGCGAGACGGACCCGGCTGATCGCCGTATCGACCGGCCTCGTGGCCGCGGCAGCCATCGCGATTCCCAGCGCGAACGCGGCCGACACCCCCACCGCCTTCAGCTCCTCCGAGCTGAAGAGCGCGAGCACCTCGGTGCTCAAGGCCGACGTGCCGGGCACCGCCTGGGCCGTCGACAGCAAGACCAACCGTGTCGTCGTCACCGTCGACAGCACGGTCTCCCAGGCCGAGATCGCCAAGATCCGGCAGCAGGCGGGCGCCAACGCCGACGCCCTCACCATCAAGCACACCCCGGGCAAGTTCCAGAAGTACATCGCCGGCGGCGACGCCATCTATGCGAGTAGCTGGCGCTGCTCCCTCGGCTTCAACGTCCGCAACAGCGCGGGCGCCTACTACTTCCTGACCGCCGGTCACTGCACCGACGGCGCGGGTACGTGGTACTCCGACTCCGGCCGTACGACGGTCCTCGGACCGACCGCCGGCTCCAGCTTCCCGACGAACGACTACGGTCTGGTGCGCTACACCAACACCTCGATCACCAAGTCGGGCACCGCCGGCAACACGGACATCCTCCGCGCGGCCGACCCCACCGTGGGCACCAACGTCATCCGTGACGGCTCCACGACCGGTATCCGCACCGGCCGGGTCACCGCCCTCAACGCGACCGTCAACTACGGCGGCGGCGACATCGTCTACGGCATGATCCAGACCAACGTCTGCGCCGAGCCCGGCGACTCCGGTGGCCCGCTCTACGGCAGCAACGGCACCGCGTACGGTCTGACCTCCGGCGGCAGCGGCAACTGCTCCTCCGGTGGCACGACCTTCTTCCAGCCGGTCGTGGAGGCCCTGAACGCCTACGGGATGAGCGTCTTCTAGAGACGACCCCCCTCCGCTCCACAGTCGGCAGCAAGTGAGCCCCCGTACGCAACCGTCGTGCGGGGGCTCGCCCTTGTGCGCGGCCCGGAGTTACGGTCGAAGGAGACACCAGGTGGGCACCTGACAACCTGATGCGTCCACTTCGGATCCTGGGGGCCGTGATGGTCGAGGAGCTGGTGGCGGCAGGGGCGGCACTCGCCTCCGTCGGAGCGGTGTACGTGATGTCGGCGGCGCGCGTGGTCAAACAGTACGAACGCGGGGTCGTCTTCCGGCTCGGAAAGCTCCGGTCCCGGGTGCGCGGGCCAGGATTCACCCTGGTCGTGCCGTTCGTGGACCGGCTGCACAAGGTCAACATGCAGATCGTGACCATGCCGGTGCCGGCCCAGGAGGGCATCACCCGGGACAACGTCACGGTGCGCGTCGACGCGGTCGTGTACTTCAAGGTGGTGGACGCGGCCGACGCCCTGGTGCAGGTCGAGGACTACCGGTTCGCGGTCTCCCAGATGGCGCAGACCTCGCTGCGGTCGATCATCGGCAAGAGCGATCTGGACGATCTGCTCTCCAACCGCGAGAAGCTCAATCAAGGTCTTGAGCTGATGCTCGACAGCCCGGCCATCGGCTGGGGTGTGCAGATCGACCGTGTCGAGATCAAGGACGTCTCCCTGCCCGAGACGATGAAGCGGTCGATGGCCCGGCAGGCCGAGGCCACGCGCGACCGGCGGGCCCGCATCATCAACGCCGACGCCGAACTCCAGGCGTCGAAGAAGCTCGCCGAGGCCGCGCAGCAGATGGAGGCCACACCCGCCGCGCTCCAACTGCGGCTGCTGCAGACGGTGGTGGCGGTCGCGGCCGAGAAGAACTCGACGCTGGTGCTGCCGTTCCCGGTGGAGCTGCTGAGGTTCCTGGAGCGGGCGCAGCAGCCGCCTCGGCAGCCGGCACCCATGGCGCCGCAGCAAGCGCGTTCTTCGGCGGGCGAGCAACTCCCGCCCGCCGAGCCGGTCTTGGATCCGGACCCCGAAGGGTCTGTTTCAGGACAGGAGTAGACCTTACGCGATGCATACGAGTTACTCACGCGTAGCGTTTGCACTGCGAACGCACCTGGAGTGACTGTGCATGGTCAAGCCCAGGCGAACGAGTCGTGGTGGCCGTGTGTACGTCCTGAAGTCGACCTTGTGTGCCCCCTGTGAGGATCGGAATAGTAGGCGCCGATCAACCGGCACGGACGCGGCTTTTTGTTGTGCGCCGCCTCCGTGTCCGTACGCCTTCCGGTTCGCGAGGTCCCCACCACCTCCGGACCGACCCCCCACAGGAGGACGTGAGTTGAAGCACCGACGCATACCCAAGCGGCGGGCCGCCGCGGCAGGTGCGGGCATCGCCGCACTGGTGGCCGCGGGTGTCACCTTCCAGACTGCGAACGCCAGCGAGCCCTCGACGACCGCCACGCCCGAGACCCTGTCGGTCACGGCGGCCGGAAAGCTCGCCTCGACGCTGGTCAAGGATCTCGGGACCGACGCGGCCGGCACGTACTACGACGCACAGAGCAAGAACCTCATCGTGAACGTGCTCGACAAGACCGCGGCCGAGACCGTCGAGGCGGCCGGCGCCAAGGCGCGGGTCGTGGCGAACTCCCTTGCGGAGCTCAAGAGCGCGCGCGGCGCGCTCAAGCGGGACGCGACCATTCCGGGCACCTCCTGGGTGACCGACCCGACGACCAACAGAATCGTCGTCACGGCCGACCGTACGGTCTCCGACGCCGAGTGGGCCACGCTCGGCAAGGTCGTCGACGGGCTCGGGGCCACGGCGGAACTCCGGCGCACCAAGGGGGAGTTCAAGCCCTTCATCGCGGGCGGTGACGCCATCACCGACGGCAGCGGCCGGTGCTCCCTCGGCTTCAATGTGGTCAAGGGCGGCGAGCCGTACTTCCTGACCGCGGGTCACTGCACCGAGGGCATCACCAACTGGCAGGACTCGGACGGGAACGCGCTCGGCACCAACGAGGTGTCCAGCTTCCCCGACAACGACTACGGCCTGGTCAAGTACACGGGCGAGGTCGAGCACCCGAGCGAGGTGAACCTCTACAACGGTTCCTCGCAGACGATCTCCGGTGCGGCCGACGCGACGGTCGGCATGGCGGTCACCCGGAGCGGGTCGACGACCCAGGTGCACGAGGGCAAGGTCACCGGCCTGGACGCCACCGTGAACTACGGCAACGGCGACATCGTCAACGGCCTGATCCAGACCGACGTCTGCGCCGAGCCCGGTGACAGCGGCGGCTCGCTGTTCTCCGGGGACAAGGCGATCGGCCTCACGTCCGGTGGCAGCGGTGACTGCACCTCCGGTGGGGAGACGTTCTTCCAGCCGGTGACGGAGGCGCTGTCGGCGACGGGTACGCAGATCGGCTGACGGTTCTCGTAGCTTCGTGAAGTCCCGCCCCGCGCGCGAGGGGCGGGACTTTTCGTTCTGTCAGGGCACCTCGGACGGCAGCGCTTCGCCCTTCCGCCTCTTGCGCAGCGTCGCCGCCAGTAGCGTGATCGCGATTCCTGCTGCCGCCCATGCCGACAGGACCAGTAGGGCGGCCGTTGTGTCGTTGCCGTCGAAGTAGGCGATCGAGCGGGCCACCCAGGTTCCGGCGCCCGGGGGGAGCGCGGGGCCGATCGTCTGCCAGAACGGGGGCAGCATGGGCAGCGGGAAGGCACCGCCCGCGCTCGGGTTGCCCGCGATCACCACGAGCAGGATCGCCAGACCGATGCCGACGATCCCGAAGATCCCCTGGAGGGCGAGGGTCGCCGCCCCGACCGCGAAGGTGATCAGCGCGCCGAGTCCCCAGAGGGCCATCACACTGCCCGGCAGCGCGTCCAGGATCGGCCCCACGATCACCGCCCCGCCGAGCCCGCCGACGATCGCCACCAGCGCCATCACGACCAGCCGGATCACCGCGCGGCGCGGATTGGCGGGCCGGGCGCCGGTGCTGATCGCCAGGATCGAGGCGCACAGATAGCCGCCGACACACCAGCCGACGACCAGGTAGAAGGACGACAGACCGTCGAAGTCCTGGGGCGAGGCCGGGGCCACGTCCACCGTTTTGACGGTCCGCTGCTGGGAGGCCTCCAGGGTGGTGAGGTACTTCTCCAGGGTGGTGGCGAGGACGGTGCCGCCGCCGCTCGCGACCAGGAGTGTGTCGGTCGTCCGTGCCGGGTTGATGATCAGCGCGCCGTCGATGTCCCGGTTCATGATCTGCTCCCGGGCCGTCGCCTCGTCGGCCACCGCGCGCGGGTCCAGCGGCTCGCCGGGCAGCTTCTCCAGCCGGGCCACCGCCTGCTCGGCCGCGGCCTGCGGCGCGACCACACCGAACGGCACATCCCTCGGCTTCGGATCGTGGAGTGCCCCCACATAGGACGCGATGAACAGCAGCTGGAGGGCGAGCACGCCGAGGACGAGCAGCGTGGCGCGCGGGGTGACCGCGTCCTTCACCTCACCGAGAAAGCTGTGCTGTGTCATGTCCCCACAGTCCGAGGCGACGGACGTTTCCGCAGGTGGGAGAGGGCCGAACGGTTGTCGTACAGACGTTCGAGTTTTGGTCTATGGTGGGGGTGAGGCAGTCGGGAACTGATGTTCGATATCGGAGGTGTGGATGCCTGGGTTCACGCATCTGCACACCGTCTCCGGGTTCTCCCTGCGCTACGGCGCCTCGCACCCGGAGCGGCTGGCCGAGCGCGCCGCCGAACGGGGCATGGACGCCCTCGCCCTCACCGACCGCGACACCCTCGCCGGCACGGTCCGCTTCGCCAAGGCGTGCGCGAAGGCGGGGGTGCGCCCGCTGTTCGGCACGGAACTGGCGGTGGAGCGCTTCGAGCCCGTACGTGAGGAAAGGCGCCGCGCCCCCGTCCGCGGGGGTGCCTTCATCGACGAGTCGACACCCCGGGTCGCCTTCCTCGCCCGGGACGGCGCCCGCGGCTGGGCCGACCTCTGCGGAATCGTCACGGCATCGCACTCCGGCGAAGGCCCGCCGCTGCTGCCCTGGGCCGCCAACCGGGGCGACGGCCTGACCGTCCTGCTGGGCCCCGACTCCGACGTCGGCCGCGCCCTCGCCGCCGGCCGCCCGGACCGCGCGGCCCGTCTGCTCGCCCCTTGGCGGGAGGTCTACGGCGACGCGCTGCGCCTGGAGGCCGTCTGGCACGGCCGCAAGGGCACCGGCCCCGGCTCCCTGCGGCTGGCCGCCCGCACCGTCGGCTTCGCCGCCGAGCAGCGGATCCGGCCGGTGCTCAGCAATGCCGTCCGCTACGCCGACCCCGGCCAGGGCCCGGTCGCCGATGTCCTGGACGCCGCCCGCCGGCTCGTCCCCATCGACCCCACCAAGGAACTGGACTCCGGAGAGGCCTGGCTCAAGGACACCGGCGCCATGCTGCACGCCGCCGAGCGGATCGTGGAGGCCGCGGGCTTCCGGCGCGACACCGCGCACCGGCTGCTGGAGCAGACGCGGGCGACCGCCGCCGAGTGCCTGGTCGACCCCGAGGACGACCTCGGCATCGGCACCGTGCACTTCCCCGAACCGCACCTCGTCGGCGCGGGGCGCCGTACCGCCCAGCGGGTGCTCGCCTCCCGGGCGGCGGCGGGGATGGTGCTGAAGGGGCATGCCGACAAGCGTGCCTACTGGGAGCGGATGCACCGGGAGCTGGACATCATCGCCCACCACGGCTTCGCCACCTACTTCCTGACGGTCGCTCAAGTGGTGGACAACGTACGGGACATGGGAATCCGGGTGGCCGCACGCGGTTCCGGTGCGGGCTCGCTCGTCAACCATCTCCTCGGCATCGCCCACGCCGACCCCGTCGAGCACGGGCTGCTGATGGAGCGCTTCCTGTCCAAGCGCCGGCTCGTCCTGCCCGACATCGACATCGACGTGGAATCCGCACGCCGCCTTGAGGTCTACCGCGCGATCATCGGCCGGTTCGGCACCGAGCGGGTGGCGACGGTCGCGATGCCGGAGACCTACCGGGTGCGCCACGCCATCCGGGACGTGGGCGCGGCCCTGTCCATGGATCCCGCCGACATCGACCGCATCGCCAAGTCCTTCCCGCACATCCGCGCCCGCGACGCCCGGGCCGCGCTGGAGGAACTGCCCGAACTCAAGGCGCTGGCGGGGGAGAAGGAGAAGTACGGGCGGCTGTGGGAGCTGACGGAGGCCCTGGACGCCCTCCCGCGCGGAGTCGCCATGCACCCCTGCGGAGTGCTCCTCTCCGACGCCTCCCTGCTCGCCCGTACGCCGGTCATGCCGACCAGCGGCGAGGGCTTCCCCATGTCGCAGTTCGACAAGGACGACGTGGAGGACCTCGGGCTGCTCAAGCTGGATGTGCTGGGCGTGCGGATGCAGTCGGCGATGGCGCACGCGGTCGCGGAGGTGGAGCGGGCGACCGGCGAGCGGATCGACCTGGACGGTGTGGCGCCGGGCGATCCGGCGACGTACGAACTCATCCGCTCCACCGAGACATTGGGTTGCTTCCAGATCGAGTCACCGGGGCAGCGGGACCTGGTCGGGCGGCTGCAGCCGGCCACCTTCCACGATCTCGTCGTCGACATCTCGCTCTTCAGGCCGGGGCCGGTCGCCGCCGACATGGTGCGGCCGTTCATCGAGGCCCGGCACGGGCGGGCGCCGGTCCGCTATCCGCACCCGGACCTGGAGGAGCCGCTGAAGGGGACGTACGGGGTCGTCGTCTTCCACGAGCAGATCATCGACATCGTCGACATCATGACCGGCTGCGGACGCGCCGAGGCGGACCGGGTGCGGCGCGGGCTCTCCGACCCGGAGTCGCAGGGGCGGATCCGGTTCTGGTTCGCGCAGCACGCGGCGGCCAAGGGGTACGACGCGGAGACGATCCAGCGGACCTGGGAGATCGTCGAGGCCTTCGGGTCGTACGGCTTCTGCAAGGCGCACGCGGTCGCCTTCGCCGTACCGACGTACCAGTCGGCCTGGTTGAAGGCGCACCACCCGGCCGCCTTCTACGCCGGGCTGCTCACGCACGACCCCGGGATGTACCCGAAGCGGCTGCTGCTGGCGGACGCGCGGCGGCGGGGGGTGCCGATCCTGCCGTTGGATGTGAACCGGTCGGCGGTCGCCCACCGTATCGAACTGGTGTCTGAATCTCCTTCGGTGTGGGGGCTGCGGCTGGCTCTCTCCGATGTGCACGGCATCAGTGAGGCCGAGGCGGCGCGGGTGGCGGGCGGGCAGCCGTACGCCTCGCTGCTGGACTTCTGGGAGCGGGCGCGGCCGAGCAGGCCGCTGGCTCAACGGCTCGCCCAGGTAGGAGCGTTGGACGCCTTCGGTGCCAACCGCCGTGATCTGCAACTGCACTTGACCGAGCTGCACCGGGGAGCGCGGGGTGCGGGCGGTGGTCAACTCCCGCTGGCAGGTGGGCGGAAGACCGCGCCGGCAGGGCTGCCCGACCTGTCCTCCGCCGAGCGGCTCAGTGCCGAGCTTGGTGTGCTGTCCATGGATGCCTCGCGCAATCTGATGGACGACCACCGGGCGTTCCTGGAGGAGTTGGGCGTGGTCAGCGCGCGCCGGCTGCGTGAGGCGCGGCACGGTGAGACGGTGCTGGTCGCGGGCGCCAAGGCGGCCACCCAGACACCGCCGATCCGGTCCGGCAAGCGGGTTATTTTCTCCACGCTGGACGACGGCACCGGCCTGGTCGACCTCGCCTTCTTCGACGACTCCCACGACGCCTGCGCGCACACCGTCTTCCACTCCTGGCTGCTGCTGGTGCGCGGGGTCGTCCAGCGGCGCGGGCCGCGCAGCCTCAGCGTGGTGGGCTCCGCCGCCTGGAACCTCGCCGAGCTGGTCGGCCTGCGTGCGGAGGGCGGCCTTGACGTGGTCGCGGCGCGGCTTGCGGAGCCCGTGCCCGAAGGGGGCGGTGACTCGACCGGCGGTCGGCGCATCCATATGCCGACGGGATACGAAATGCATCCGTGGGCCGATCTGCGTCCTGCGGGTCAGGAGCCCTCACAGATACGGAAGTTGTGGCATCAGAGTCCGGGGAGTGCGGGATGACCATTCTCTGCGTACGTTTCCAACTGCCGCCGATGTACGAGGCGGCGCTGCCCGGGCTGCTCGGGTTGCTGGAGGAGTTCACGCCCGTCGTCGAGGCGTTGCCGCCGGACGGGGCGCTGGTCGATCTGCGGGGCGCCGAGCGGTACTTCGGGCGCAGTGCGGTGGAGCTGGCCTCCGTGATCCGGGTGCGGGCGCTCGCCCTGTACGGCGTGGACTGTGTGATCGGGGCCGGGCCGGGGACGATGCTGGCGCGGATGGCGCTGCGGGACGCACGGCCCGGGGTCACCTGTGTCGTGCCCGGGGAACGGGACGGCATCGTGGAGTTCCTGGCGGACAAGCCGGTCACCGCGCTGCCGGGCGTCGGGGCCGCGACCGGCCGTGTCCTGTGCGAGTACGGGCTCGACAGCCTCGGCCGGGTCGCCTCCGCTCCGCTGTCCACGCTTCAGCGGCTGGTGGGGGCGAAGACGGGGCGTGAGCTGCATGAGAAGGCGAACGGGGTGGACCGGGGGCGGGTGGTGCCGGACGGGCTGTCCCGGTCGCTGGTTTCGGAACAGCCCTTCGAGCGGGACGAGTTGGATCCCGGTCGGCACCGTCGCGCCCTGCTCTCGGCGGCGGAGGAACTGGGGGCGCGGCTGCGGGCGCTGGACAAGGTGTGCGGGGCGCTGACGCTCACCGTGCGGTATGCGGATCGGTCGGCGACTTCGCGCAGCCGCTCGCTGAAGGAGCCGACCGCGCACTCCGCCGCGCTGACTCGGGTGGCGTACGGGATGTACGAGGGGCTGGGGCTGCAACGGGCTCGGGTACGGGCGCTCGTGCTGCGCGCGGAGGGACTCGATCCCGCTGAACAGGCCTCCTACCAGCTCAGCTTTGATCCGGTCGACGAGAAGGCGCGCAGGATCGAGGAGGTCGCGGATCGGGCCCGGGCGAAGTTCGGGCCGCGGGCGATCATGCCGGGGGCGTTGGCGGCGTGAGCGGTTGGTGTGCGCGCATGAGCTGACGCAGGCCGACCTGTCGGGTCGTTGACGGGGGGGGGCGCTCTTCACAGTGAACCCCTGTCCGCCGAGGACCCCGCCGACCGGGACCGCATCCGCGCCGCCGCCACCGCCGCCGAGGCACAGGAGCAGGGCGGGTCGGTGGCGCGGCTCGGTGTCATGGGCGGGCTGTTGCGGGCCGAGTTCGGCCGGCATCCCGGACTCGCCGGGGTGTTGCTGTCCACCGGGGACGCGCGGATCAGCTACACCGGGTTCTCGGAGTCACCGTACTGGACGGACGGCCGCGACGGGCGCGGCCGTAACTGGGTCGGACGGCTGCTGGAGCTCGTCCGCTCCGAACTACCGCTCTGCCGAGGCTAGTTGGCCCACGGAGGAGTGATACGGGTGCCGTCGGCCAGATCCGCCGTCAGGCCGATGGAGGTGGTGACCCAGGTGAGGGCGGTCTGATCGGTCGGGTTCTCGACGGCCAGGGTCGCGCCCGGGTTGATGATCAGCGTGTCGCCCGCCGTGATGTCGGTCGTGGTGCCGTCCAGGGTCACGCGCAGGCTGCCGATGAGCACATGGAGGATCTCCTCCCTGTTCACGGTGTGCGCCGGCGCCTTCGTACCCGGCGGAACCTCGCCGCGCCAGGCGCACAGCTCCTTGCTGCCGGTGCGGGGTGAGGCGTACGAGACGAAACGGGCGCCGTGGATCTCGTGGGTGACGGCGTCGGACGAGCGGATGACGGGCATGGTTCTCCCCCAGAAAAATGGTCCGGAAAATAGTCAAGTAGCTTGACTAGCTCAACGCTCTCTATGGTCAAGCCACTTGACCGGATCGTCAAGGGTGTTTTGAATGCCCCCGTGCAGAACTCCGAGGCCCTCTCCCTGTCCTTCGCCCTGCTCGCCACCGCCGGTGAGCTGGTGCGACGCATCAACGACGGTGTGGTCGTGCGCGGTTTTGAGGGGAAGTCCGCCTACGGGTTCGCGTTCACGCGGATCGCGGCGGGCGGGGCGACCGTCTCCGATCTCGCCGGGCATCTCGGGGTCACCAAGCAGGCCGCGAGCCAGCTCGTGGACGAGCTCGTACGCAAGGGGTACGTCGAGCGGCGGCCCCATCCGCGGGACGCGCGCTCCCGGCTCCTCGTGCTGACCGAGCGAGGGTGGGCCAATACGCGGGCGGCGGAGGAGGCGGCGGCGGACGTCGTGCGGGAGTGGAGTGCGGTGATGGGGGAGGCGGAGGTGCGGGCGCTGGGGCGTCAGTTGCTGCGCATCGCGCCCAAGGGGCCCGTGCGCCCCTCCTGGTGACTGGCCATCAACTACCACTGGAAGTTTTTACTGACGCGTAACTTCCCCCTTGAACTACTCGTCCGTAACTTGACAAGTGAACAGCATCCCGTGATCCGGATCACAGGGCGTAGAGCCATCGCAACTCCCTTGAGCCGCAAGGAGATCACCCGATGCTGCCCTGGAAGAGACTGCTCAGACCCCTGACCGCGCTGCTGCTGACCGCCGCGGTCGCCGTCTTCCCCGCCGCCACCAGCGCTCACGCCGCCGATGCACCGAGCAGCGGCTGGAACAACTACTCCTGCAAGCCGTCCGCCGCCCACCCCCGCCCCGTCGTCCTGGTGCACGGGACCTTCGGCAACTCCGTCGACAACTGGCTGGGCCTCGCGCCCTATCTGACCAAGCGCGGCTACTGCGTCTTCTCGCTCGACTACGGCCAACTGCCGGGCGTCCCGTTCTTCAACGGTCTCGGCCCGATCGACAAGTCGGCGGAGCAACTGGACGCCTTCGTCGACAAGGTGCTCGCCGCGACCGGCGCCGCCGAGGCCGACCTCGTCGGCCACTCGCAGGGCGGCATGATGCCCCGCTACTACCTGAAGTTCCTGGGCGGAGCGGCCGAGGTGAACGCCCTCGTGGGCATCGCGCCGGACAACCACGGCACGAACCTGTCCGGCCTGACCAACCTGCTGCCGTACTTCCCGGGCGCCGAGGACCTGCTCTCCACCGCCACGCCCGGCCTCGCCGACCAGATCGTCGGCTCCGCGTTCCTCACCAAGCTGAACGAAGGCGGCGACACCGTCCCGGGCGTCCGCTACACGGTCATCGCCACCAAGTACGACCAGGTGGTCACGCCGTACCGCAGCCAGTTCCTGGACGGGGCGAACGTACGCAATGTCCTGCTCCAGGACCTGTGCCCGGTGGATCTGTCCGAGCATGTGGCGATCGGGCTGATCGACCGGATCGCCTTCCACGAGGTGGCCAACGCCCTCGATCCGGCGCGGGCCACGCCCACCAGCTGTGCGTCGGTGTTCAGTTGAGTTCCGCCGGGGCCTGACCAGCCTGAGCCGCCGGTCAGGCCCCGGAGTCCTGAGGTCAGCGGCTGTGCCGACCGCTCACCGCGCGCCGCCGGATCGACATCAACAGGGCCGCAGCCCCGAGCGCCAGTGCCGCCGCGCCGCCCATCGCGAGGTACGAGCTGCTGCTGTCGCCACCGGTCTCGGCGAGGTTCTCGGTGGCACCGGCCGCCTTGGGCCGGTTGGCGGCGGCCTGTGCCGGCTCCTCGGTGACCGGCTCCGCCGACGTACCGGCGTCCTGGTCGCCATGGCCGTGGTGCTCGATGGTCGACTCGTCGGCGCCGTCCTCGATCTGCTCCTCGGAGGGCGCGGAGGCGGTGGGTGCGGCGGAGCTCTCACCAGTGTCGCCACCGCCCCCGAACGTGACGTCCGAGCAGGAGTAGAACGCCTCCGGGCTGTCCGAGCGCTGCCAGACCGCGTACAGCACCTGCTTGCCGGAGCGCTGGGGCAGGGTCCCGGAGGACGTGTAGAAGCCGCCGACGGCCGCCGGGTCGGTGACCGTTGCCACCGGGTTGGTCAGGTCCAGGTCGTCCCAGGCCAGCGGCTTGGCCGGGTCGTAACCGGCCTTCGTGATGTAGACCTTGAGCGTGCCCTTGTGCGGGGCGGTCACGCGGTACTTGAAGGTGTAGGACCCGCTGCTCACGCTCGTGGCCGGCCAGTCGGCGCGGGCCAGGTCCAGGCCCTTGAACTCCTCGGCGCCCGCGCTGCACAGCTTGCCGTCGGGGATCAGCTCCTGGTGGCGCCCGCCGGCGTCGCCCATCCGGATGCCGTTCCAGTCGTAGAGCGCCTGGGTGCCACCGGCCGCGACGGCCGCCTTGCAGGCCTCGGACTTCGGGCTCTCGGGCCCCTCCGCGTAGCACTGCGAAACCCGGCTGACGGGGTCCCCCATCGAACCGTGCGCGGCAGCGGGGGCGGCGGCCAGCGCGGTCAGAGCGAGCGGCGCGACACCGGCCACGGCGACGGAGGCGGCGGTGGCGGCCCTGCGGCGTGCGGGCATGGGGAACTCCTGGGGAACGGTCGTCGGCTGCTTGGCTGGAACCCGTGGGGGCGATCAGCAAGCTAGCCCGAGAGAACCGTGAAATCGCCCGCTGGAGGCGGGTGATGGAGATCCTTATGGTCCCTTTAAGGGAGTGCTCAGACTGCGCTCAGGTAGATACGGTTCGGGCCATGGCAGACGACGAGATCCGGCCCGCGAGCGCCGCCGACGTACCGGCTGTGAAGAGCGTGACCGACGCCGCGTACCACCACTACATCGAGCGGATCGGCCTGGTGCCGCAGCCCATGGAAAGGAACCACGCGGCGAACGTGGCCGCGGGGCAGGTGTTCGTCACGGGGGACCCCGTGGTCGGCCTCGTGGTGGTCGAGGAGCACGAGGACCATCTGTACGTCGACAACATCGCCGTCCACCCCGCCGCCCAGGGGACGGGGGTGGGACGGCGGTTGCTGGAGTTCGCGGACGCGCACGCACGCGTGCTGGGGCTGTCCGAGATCAGGCTCTACACCAACGCCAAGATGTGGGAGAACCAGAAGATCTATCCGAAGTTCGGCTACGAGGTGGTCGAACGCCGTGTCGACGGCGACTACGACCGCATCCACTACCGCAAGCGGCTGGACTGAAGGGCCGGTCAGCCTTCCGGCCACCATGTTCGTGCGATGTCCTTGCGGACCTCGGGTCGTCCCGCGGGGCGGTCCTCGGCCTCCTCGCCGGTCATCCGGCGCGAGTCCGTCTTCCTCAGGGGCTTCTGCACGGTGATGCGGCGCATGGCTGCCTCCTTCAGTGCCTACCGTGTTCCGCGTTCTCACGGAGGTAGACCCTTTCGGTGAGGGTTCCTCATCGGTGCCGTTCTGTCAGTGGCCGTTGTCACGATTCGGACTGTCAGTGGCGCGTGTCACTCTCGGGCGTATGGGGAAACAGAGTGACGACGCGACCGCACCGCGTACCGACTGGGACGCGGCGGCGGCCTCCTTCGACGACGAGCCCGACCACGGCCTGCGCGACCCCGAGGTGCGCCGGGCCTGGGCGGGACGGCTGCGCGAGTGGCTGCCCGGACGGCCGAGCGATGTGCTCGACCTCGGCTGCGGAACCGGCAGCCTGTCGCTCCTCGCGGCCGAACAGGGACACCGCGTCACCGGCGTGGACAGCTCCCCGGCCATGGTCGGCCTCGCCCGCGCCAAGCTCGCGGGCCGTGACGCGGCGTTCCTCGTCGGTGACGCCGCGTCGCCGCCGGTGGGGGAGGAGCGGTTCGACGTGGTGCTCGTCCGGCATGTCCTGTGGGCGCTGCCCGACCCCGCGCGCGTGCTGCGGCATTGGGTGGGGCTGCTGCGCCCGGGAGGGCGGCTTGTCCTGGTCGAGGGCGTGTGGGGGAGGGTCAGCCCGGTCGGCATATCCGCCGGCCGCCTCACCGCCCTCCTCGCCCCGCTCGCCTCGCAGGTGCGCGTGGAGCGGCTGTCCGGTGACCCTCTGCTGTGGGGGAAGCCGGTGGACGACGAGCGGTACGCGGCGGTGGCGCTGCTGTGAGGCTCAGGTCAGCAGCGACTCGAAGTCGCCCTTGAGAGCCAGTGCCTCCAGTTCGTCGAGGGCGGCTACGGCTGCCGCCGCGGCCTGCGGATCACGCTCCAGGAGCCCGCTCTCCTCGAACTCGTCCTCGTCCAGCCGCCGTACGTCCGTGCCGTCCGCCGAGCGCCACAGGTCCAGGTCGAGGTCCTCTACGACCAACTCGGTGCCGGAGAAGACCGCCGGGCGCGTGATGTCGCAGTACCAGCCCTTGAGCGAGCCGTCCGCCGTGCGGACCTCCTTGACCGAGTACCAGCGGTCCCGCCAGTAGTGCTCGGTGAAGACGTCCCCCTCCTCGAAGCGGACGAAGCCGAAGTCGCGGGCTCCCTCGCCGGCCCAGGGGGCGCGTACCGCGATGCGGGTGCCCTCGTCGAAGAGGAGTTCCGCCGGGTAACTGATCTTCGTACGGCCGCCCTTGACGAGGACGACGTCCACCATCGCCCTGGGCTCAGCCGAGTTCGCGGACATAGCGCACCTCCGTCGCACAGACTTCGTATCCGAACCACTTGTTGATCGCGAGCATCGGCTCGTTGCCGGTGTCGTTGCCCGTGAAGGCCTCCGTGTACCCGGCCGCGCGGGCCCGGTGCAGGGAGTCGTTCTTGGCGAGCTTGGCCAGGCCACGGCCGCGGTAGGCGCGGGCCGTGCCGGTCATGCCGGTGTTGTACCGGGTGCCGCCGTCGGTGCGGGCGGCGGTGAATGCGGCGGGCTCTCCGTCGACCAGGGCGATCGTGGTCAGCTCAAGGCTGGTGAGTGGGTGCCGCCAGGTCCCCGCCAGCCAGGACTCGTAGTCGGTGAGTTCGGCGGCGCCGGCCTCGCTGGGTTCGTCCGCCGTCGTCTCCGCGTCCAGTTCGAACACGGGACGCGGATTGTCGGCGAAGTCGGAGGCGGGGCGCAGTTCGACGCCGGGCGGCGGATCCTGGAGCGGCGGGAGGATGCCGTTCGCGAGGTCGAGCCGCAGGAAGTGCGCGGAACGGCCCGCACGGTAGCCGTGGGCCTCGGCGAAGGCCCGGTTGCCGGGCTCGTCCAGGACCCAGGCGAGCAGCCGGGTCGCGCCGAGGCCCGCCAGATACTCCTCGGCGGCGCGGACCAGGAGCGTGCCGGCGACGCGGCGGGTGCGGTCCGGGCGCACGTACACATTGACGAAGCCCTGGACCGGGTCGGGGTTCTCGTGGAGCAGGCCGACCTGCGCGGAGCCGATGATCTCGCCGTCCTCCTCGGCCACGAGCGGCCGGTAGCGGGCATCGGGAGGGAAGTGGGCGAGATCGTGGGCGAGTGAGTCCGCGGTGATGAGGTAGAAGGGGAGGGCACTGTGCCGGACAGCGGCGAAACCCTCCAGGTCGGCTCGGACTCCGGGCCTGATCTCGCGCACGATGACAGTCATGTGGCCGCACGGTACGGGCGCTCCGCGCCAGTGTGCCTCTCATTTTCCTGCGGGTACGGGACAATCGGTCCGTGACCTTGAAGATCCACATCGATGACAGCGCGCCGCCGTACGAGCAGGTGCGGGCGCAGATCTCCGAGCAGGCGCGGACCGGGGTGCTGCCGGTGGGGTACCGGCTGCCCACGGTGCGGGGTCTCGCGGAGTCGCTGGGGCTCGCCGCGAACACGGTCGCCAAGGCGTACCGGGCGCTGGAGACGGACGGGGTGATCGAGACGCGGGGGCGCAACGGCACGTTTGTCGCTGCCGCGGGCTCGGCCGCGGAACGTGAAGCGGCCTTGGCCGCACAGGCTTACGTCGGGCGGGTCCGGCGGCTCGGGCTGGACGAGGATGCGGCGCTGGGCGCGGTCCGGGATGCCTTGCGGGCGGCTTACGAAGAGGGCTGAGCAGGCTTGGGCACCGCCGTGACGCGCCGTCGTGGACGTTCGCCAGGCGGCGGGGAAGGGGTGGCCGGCAGTGATCAGGACGCGGGCACGTGCTCCGGCGTCCGCGTCACCGTCAGCCCCGCCTTCGTCGCCACCCGTGCGAACACCGCCGCGTCCCTCACCGCCGCCCCTCCCGGATCGTTGTTGAAGTACGTGTACACGTCCCGGCTGTCCGGCCAGGTGTCCGCGATGCGGCTCGCCCACGTCGCCAGGGACTGTCGGCCGTAGCGGGGCCACGGCTGGGCCCGGCCCTGGTGGAAGCGGACGTAGCCCCAGTCCGTGGTGCGCCACAGCGGGGTGACCGGGCGGGACTGGATGTCCGCCCAGCACAGGGCCGCGCCCCGGGACTCCAGGACCTCCCGTACCGTCCGGGTCCACCATGAGTCGTGCCGCGGTTCCACCGCCACGCGCGTGCCGGACGGGAAGCAGGCGAGGCACGCGTCCAGGAGACCCGGGTCCGCCTGCAGGGTCGGGGGAAGCTGGAGCAGCACCGGGCCGAGGCGGTCGCCCAGGCCCTGCGCGTGCGTCATCAGGCGCTCCACCGGCTCCTCCGGTTCCCGCAGCCGCTTGATGTGCGTCAGATAGCGGCTCGCCTTCACCGCCACCACGAAGTCCCCGGGCACCCGGTTCCGCCACGCCTCGAAGTTCTCCCGCGACGGCAGCCGGTAGAACGCGTTGTTGATCTCGACCGTCGCGAAGCGTTCCGTGTACTCCTCCAGCCAGAGCCGCATCGGGCAGCCGGACGGGTACAGGACGTCCCGCCAGTCCTTGTACTGCCACCCCGACGTGCCGACGTAGAGGGTCATACGACCATCAAAGCACTACAGGTACAGGCCCGCGTCCGCCTGGCCCCGCGGCTCCGGCAGTGACGTCGGGGAGGTGCCCCGGCGCAGTGCGTACAGCTCCGCGAGGGTGGCGCCCTCGCGGCTCACGCCCCCCTCGGCGCCCAGCCAGCCCACCGCCTCCGCCCGGGTCAGCGGGCCGACCTCGATCCGGGCCAGACAGCGGCCGGGGCGGACCACGGCCGGGTGCAGGCGCTCCAGGTCCTCGTTGGTGGTGACGCCGACCAGGACGTTGCGACCCTGGCCGAGCAGGCCGTCCGTGAGGTTCAGCAGCCGGGACAGCGCCTGGCCCGCCGTGTGCTTGGCCTCGCCGCGGATCAGCTCGTCGCAGTCCTCCAGGAGCAGCAGCCGCCAGCGCCCCTTGCCGGTGCCGTCCTCCTCGCCGATCGCGATGTCCATCAGATAGCCGACGTCGCTGAACAGCCGCTCCGGGTCCAGTACACAGTCCACCTGGCACCAGTCCCGCCAGGAGCGGGCCAGGGTGCGCAGCGCGGAGGTCTTGCCGGTGCCCGGCGGGCCGTGCAGCAGGAGCAGCCGACCTGCGATGTCCTCCGGGGTCGTCTTCATCAGGCGGTCCATCGCGTCCGCCACCGGTGCCGTGTAGTTGCCGCGGACCTCTTCCCAGGTGCCCGCGGAGATCTGGCGGGTCGTGCGGTGCGGGCCGCGCCGGGGGGAGACGTACCAGAAGCCCATGGTCACGTTCTCCGGCTGGGGTTCGGGCTCGTCCGCCGCGCCGTCGGTGGCCTGGTCGAGGACCTTCTCGGCCAGGTCGGCGCTGGTCGCGGTGACCGTGACATCGGCCCCGCGGTTCCAGCGGGAGACCAGCAGCGTCCAGCCGTCGCCCTCCGCGAGGGTCGCGCTGCGGTCGTCGTCGCGGGCCACCCGCAGCACGTGGGCGCCCGGCGGGAGCAGGGTCGCGCCGGACCGTACGCGGTCGATGTTCGCCGCGTGCGAGTAAGGCTGCTCGCCCGTCGCGAAGCGGCCGAGGAACAGCGCGTCGACGACATCGGACGGGGAGTCGCTGTCGTCGACGTTGAGCCGGATCGGCAGAGCGTCGTGTGGGTTCGCAGACATGTCGTCATGATCCGGCACGAACGCTCTTCGTGCACTGGATTTCCCCCGGACGTCGCCCCCCGGAAATTGCTGCGGGACTGTTCACCGCCGAAACCTGCCCTCGCGCCCGTCCCGCCGTTACCGTTGCCCTCGATGGGACGACATGGGTGGAATTCGGGGGCACGGCGGTGGCGGCTCACCGCGCTGCTCGGTGTGGGCGTGGCCGCTCTGGCCCTGGTGGTGACCCTGTTCAACACGTTGCCCGGAGGCGGTGCGAGCACCGAGGGCACCACACGCGACGGCGACAAGGTGCACGGCACCCCGACCTCTCCGGCGCCGGACGCCACGAAGCCGGAGGTGGGCTGGGGGTTCACCCACACCCAGTTCAGTGCCGACGAGGGCGACGCGGCCGCGGTGGAGCGGGTCGAGCAACGGCTCCCCGACGGGATGCCGCAGATCCAGCACATCATGGGCTGGGGCGCCGACAACCCCGAGCCCGTGAAGGGCCGTTACGACTTCGAGGCGATGGACCGCCGGATCGACTTCGTCCGTGCCTCCGGCGGCACCCCGGTCGTCACCCTGTGCTGCGCCCCGGACTGGATGAAGGGCGGCGAGGCGGGCGTCGACAGCACCGACTGGAGTCAGGCGGCCCTGGAGACCGCTCCGGAGCCCGAGTACTTCGACGACTTCGCCGCGCTCGCGGTGACCGTCGCCAAACGCTATCCGGATGTACGGCACTTCATCGTCTGGAACGAGTTCAAGGGCTTCTGGAACGACGCCGAGGACCGCTGGGACCAAGAGGGCTACACGAAGCTGTACAACCTCGTCTACCGGGCGCTGAAGAAGGTCAACCCCGAGATCATGGTCGGCGGGCCGTATCTGGTGATGGACAGCCTCGATCCCCGTGAGGAGCACGCCTCCCCGACCCTCAAGGGCAGTTGGGGCGCGATGGACCGGCGGGTCCTGGACGCCTTCACCTACTGGAACGAGCACAAGGCGGGCGCGGACTTCGTCGTCGTGGACGGCTCCAGCTACACCCGGGACGACGAGCTGCTGCCCGACGAGTTCACGGCGACCGACAAGTTCACCGCCGTCGGGGAGTGGGTGCGCCGGCAGACCGGTGGCGAACTGCCGCTGTGGTGGGCCGAGTACTACGTCGAGCCCGCCGACGGCGAGGACAACCGGTACGGCTGGTCCGAGACCCGCCGTACCGCCGTCCACGCCGCCGGACTGATCGCCATGGCCAAGGGGGGCGCCACCTCCGGCTTCTACTGGAACCCGGAGCCAGAGGAGGGCACCGAGTGCCCCGGCTGCCTCTGGACGCCCACCGGCGGAGCCAACGGCGGCCAGAAGCTGCCCCTGTACGACCTGCTGGCCCGGTTCGCGGCGGAGTTCCCGCCGGGGACGGAGTACGAGGACCTCGGTACCGCCCCGCACGTCAAGGTGCTGGCCACCGAGAAGACCGCCCTGGTCGTCAACACCCTCGGCCGGTCCGCCGAGGCGACGGTGGACGGCAAGCGGATCAAGTTGCGGGCCTACGAGGTCAGGTGGCTCGAACGCACAGCCACCTGACCCCTACTTGATCGTCAGGAACCGCTGCACCAGCGAGGCCAGCAGCACCGCCAGCAGTGGCAGCGAGAACCAGAAACTGCTCTGCAGCCAGCGCAGTTGGCGCACGCTCGGCCGCACCGCGACCCGGACCACCTCGCGCGCCGCCAGCAGCACGATCAGCGCGAGCGCCGCCAGCGCCCCGACCACCGACCACGGCGTCCAGGTCACCTGCGGTCCGATCGGACCGGGATCGGCCTTCGGGACCTCGCCCGCGGGCTGCTTGCGCAGCGCGTACATGGTCACGTCCTCGTTGACGAAGACCTTCCTCAGTTCCTGGCGCCGGTCCAGGTTCTGGATGAGCCGCGGCTCCCAGGTCTTCGAGTAGCCGACGTCCATCCGCAGATAGGTGACCTGACTGCGGTTGATCATCAGATACGAGTTCGGCCCCGCGTCCTTGAGCGCCTTGACCAGGCCCGACACCAGCACCGGGTCGACCGGCGCCAGCGTCGGCAGATACTCGACCTTCTCCATGTCCCGAGCGCCCCACGGCATCGACGGCGTCACGACGTTGACGGGGTCGTCGCTCAGCCACAGCAGCCGCGCGCTCGGATCGTCATGGGCGTACACGTACTCCATGGCCGCGACCTCGCCGGGCCTGACCCGCTCGAACGGCTCGTTGCCCCACCGGGCCACCAGGAAACCGCCCATGAGCACCAGGCCCGCCATGAGCGCGGCCAGCGGGGCGAGGCTCACCCGGTCCTTGTCCCGCTCCTTCGCGGTGACGCCGGTACGCGGGAACAGGGCGAGGCCGGTCAGCAGGGCCGCGCCGGGCAGCGCGAACATGAAGACGCGCAGCGCCATTTCGCCGCCGTAGCTCTGCATGCCGAAGCCGAGGAACGGGACGAAGGTGAGGACCAGCAGGGAACGCTCGCGGTACTTGTGGTCGCGGCGGCGCCACCAGCCCCAGCAGGCCATGGCCATCACACCGCCGGCCAGCAGCACGCGCGTGTACAGCACCAGCTTGTGGGTGGAGCTGCCGCCCTCGATCCGGCCGGAGACGGACGAGGAGACATTGGAGCCGACGCCGCCGACGCCGCCGAAGAGTTCGTCGAAGTGTCCCGACCAGTACGGCTCGGCCATGAAGCCGATCCAGGAGACCACCATGACACCGAACAGGACGGGCAGTCCGCGCAGTTCGCTGCGGCCCACCAGCACCAGCACCGCCAGCACGCCCAGCATCACGAACGGGGTCAGCTGGTGGGCCGGCACGCTCGCCGCGAACAGCCCCATGACGACCAGCAGCAGCACCGCCCGCTGCCGCCGGTCCGTCGGCTCGACCTCCAGCTCGCCCGGCCGCACCTTCGTCCAGATCACCCGCGGCGCCCGGAACCACACCAGCAGGATCGCCGCGAACATCAGATACATCAGATAGGTGAAGCCCTGCGGCGAGAAGTAGTCCTGGCCGACCCAGCCGCTGAGCACGAAGACCCAGATACCGGTCCACCGCGCCCGCCAGCTCGCCCGCATGGAGCGGGTCAGCAGGAACATCGGGACCAGGTACAGCAGTTGCATGGTCAGCGGCCACCAGCGGATGACCCCGGTGAGATCCGGGACCCCGCAGGCCTGTGCCACGAACGCGGCCACCGCGAAGAAGCCCGGCCAGCTCCAGCGCGCGTCCAGGTCCGGTACGGCGGACCCGGTGCGGTCGATGTAGTCGAGGAAGCCGAGATGCTGCCAGGCCGTGGCGAAGCGCGGCTCGGTCTCGATCAGTGCGGGCAGGGCGTGCAGCGAGACGACGGTCGCCAGCAGGGTGACCATCAGCAGCGCCCGGTGCTCGCGGCCCAGCCAGAGCAGCGAGGCGAAGGCAGTGACCAGCAGCCCGGCGCCGATCAGCGTCGGCGTGGGCAGCACGGAGACCAGACCGAGCCCGCCCATCTCGTCCAGATCGGCCTCGCCGAGCCGGAGCGCGGGCACCCAGTACAGCAGCAGCGCGGCGGTCAGCAGACAGCCGAGGACCACCCCCATGCGGGTCGGCAGCAGCGCCGGGGGCTCTTCGCGTGGTTCCTCCCGTACGGCCTCCGGCACGTCCGGTACGACCGCCTTCTCCTCCGCCTCGAACGGCGCGTCCACCTCCGGCTCCCTCCCCCACGCTCGGCTTCGCTCGCGCGGGGGGACCCCCATCTCGACGGGCAGCCCGACGGCCCACGTCGGCCGGCGCTCGGGCCGCTGCACCACGGGCAGACCCGTGGGCGGGGTGCCCGGTCCCGGCCGGACGTCGGGACGGCGGTCCAGGTGGTCGAAGTCGACGTGGATGCCGAGGGCGAGGGTGTCCGTGTCCAGCGCCCAGGCGGGCCCGCGCTTGGCCGGCGCGCGCGAACCCAGGTCGGCGAGGTCGCCGTCGGGTGCGGAGCCCTCGGGGACTTCGGCCGGTGTGGTCAGGACCGTGCGGTACAGCTTGGGCGCGGCGATGGCCACGATCACCGCCAGCGCGACGATCTCGGCGACGCCCGCCCCGGTCAGCCCCATCCGGGGGAGCAGCAGCAGCGTGAGACCGAGCACCAGGGCGCACAACAGGCCCTGGAGCCAGGCCAGTCCGGCGGTACGGCTCTGTGCCCGCAGCACCGCGAAGTACGTCTCCATCACGACCCGCAGCAGCCCGCCGATCGCGAACCAGCGCAGCAGCGACGTCGCCGCGTCCGCGTACCCCGCGCCGAACACACCGAGGATCCATGGGGCCCCGAAGAACAGGATCGTCGCGACCGGGATCATGATCTTCGCCATGCGCCGGAGCGCGGCCCGGGTGTTGGCGGCGAGCCGGCTCGGGTCGTGCGAGCCCTCTACGGTCAGCGAGGCGCCCATGTTGATGGCGAGCAGATTGACCGTGCCGCCGATGGTCGCGGTGATGTAGAAGTACGCGTTGTCCTCGGAGCTGACCTGCGCGGCCACGATCACGGGGATGAGATAGACCACGGCGAGGGAGAACAGCGAGCCGGTGTAGTCGCCCGCGAGGAACTTGCCGATCTCCTTCACCGAGGGCGGTTTCGCGTGCTCCTCGGTCGCCTTCTCATGCCGGGGCACCAGACGCCGGAACACCAGCCAGCCCAGCGGCAGTACCGAGACCGCGATGGCCGCGACCCAGGAGACGAACACGCCGGTCGTCGGGATCGCCGCCGCGAAGGCGACCAGCAGACCCAGCTTGACCGCCGAGAAGGCGGTGTTGCCCACCGGCACCCACAGCGCGCTGCGCAGCCCGGTCAGCACCCCGTCCTGGAGCGTCAGCAGATTCCACGCGACGACGGCCACGATGAACCCGAGCCCGTTGACCGGCCCGTCCAGGAACCGGTACGACGGCCCCCACATGCCCAGCGTGACCAGGAAGACGCCCGCCGCCAGCGCCACGATCACCGAACTGCCCGCGTACGTACGGAGGATCAGCCGTCCGGTGGCGCGGCCCGCGACCGGGATGAACCGGGCCAGCGCCCCGGTCAGGGCCACCGCGGTCAGGCCCGCGAGGAACTTCATCGCGGCGATCGCGGCGGAACCCTGGCCGACCGCCGACTCGGAGTAGTAGCGGGCCGCGGCCAGCCAGAAACCGAGACCGAGCACCGCGGAGATACCGGTGTTGAGCATCAGGGCGTAGGCGTTGCGGAACAGCTGGCTGCCGCGCCCCGACTGCTCGGGCGCCGGTGCGGCGGGCTGCTCCGCCTCGGTCGTGGTCGTCGTGTCAGACACGGGTTCGGATGGCCTTCCGGCGGACCTGTCGGGCTCTGCGGACCATGGCGTACCCCTTGGTGAGGGCCAGGTCCCGGGCGAACGTACGGGTGATCGCGCGGCCCTCGACCAGCCGCTGGAACTCCTCGGCGCCGGTACTGCGCCGGACGGTGACCCGGCGCAGCGCGTACGGCCCCTGACGGCGGCGGGCGAGGCCGTTGCCGACCGCCAGCGCCTGGGCATACCCCGTCTCGCGCACCGTCTCGCGCACCCGGCGGCTGGAGTAGCCGTACGGATAGGCGAACGAGGCGGGGACCGCGCCGAGTTGGTCCGAGACGATCTCCTTGCACAGGATCAGCTCCCGGCGCAGCCTGTCGTCCGGGAGCCGGTCGAGCTGGGGATGGGTGTGGCTGTGGCCGCCTATCTCCACTCCCGCGGCCGCGAGTTCGCGGACCTGGTCCCAGTCCAGCATGGTGTCCAGGGCGCCGCCGGTGTCGTACGGGCCGCGCAGCCAGCCGGTGGCGACGAACAGGGTGGCCGGGAAGCCGTGCTTGGCGAGCACGGGCAGGGCGTGGCGGTGCACGCCCTCGTAGCCGTCGTCGAAGGTGACCAGGACCGGGCGCCCCGGCAGCGGGCGTCCCTGTCGCCAACAGGTGGCCAGATCAGCCGTGCTGACCGGGGTGAGACCCAGGTCGGCGATGACCGTCATCTGCGCGGCGAACGCCTCGGGTGTCACCGACAGAGCGCGGGTGGCGTCGTTCGGCTCGGAGGACACGGCGTGGTACATGAGGATCGGCACGGCCGTCTCACTCATCCCCGCCTCCCTCGATCGCCGCCACCGAGTACGTCACCGAGCCCCGGCGCGCCCGGACACTCCCGACGACATACCCACCCGCCGCGGTGAGCACCCCGGCGACGATCGCACCCGCCCGGCCCGCACCCCCCGGCCGGGCCAGCACGGCGTCCCGCAGCCCTCGGACCACCCCGGCCGGCAGCACCCGGGTGGTGTACCGGCGCTCGGACTCAAGGCCCTTGCCGGCGCCGACACTCCGGGCCACCAGAGCCTTCGACAGGCCCTCGGCGTAGGCACGGGTGCGGAAGTACCCGAAGTGCTCGCGCGCCTCCGGCACCCGGTGGTGGATCACCGCACGGTCGTCGATCAGCAGCACGGCGTCGGGTCTGGCCCGGGTCAGCCGGATGCACAGCTCCGTCTCCTCGCAGCCCAGCGGCCGCTTGTCGCCGTCGCGCCCGATACCGGTGGCGAAGCCGCCCGCCGCGTCGAACGCCGTACGGCGGAAGGAGGCGTTGCCGCCGAGGACGTTGCGGACCCGGACCAGGCCGGGCGGCAGGCCGCGGTAGGTGCAGCCGACCACCCAGTCGAACTCCTCCGGGAACCAGGCAGGCCTGCGGCCCGAGGCCCAGATGGGCTCCGTACGGCCCCCGACCGCCATGACCCGTGGGTCGGCGTACGACGAGGCGAAGTGCCTGAGCCAGTCCCGCTCGGCCACGGCGTCGTCGTCGAGGAAGGCGATCACCTCGCCGCAGGAGGCGGCGATACCGGTGTTGCGGCCGGCGGACAGGCCGCGGGGACCCGCGTTGGCGAGCACCCGCACATCCGTGACTTCCTTGTACTCCTTGGCCAGGCGTTCCCTGAGGAGGTCGTTGTGGTCGACGACCAGCAGCGTCTCCAGCGCCGGGCGGGACTGCGCCCGTACCGAGGCGACCGCCGCGAGGATGTCCTCCCAGCGGTCCTCGGTGTAGACGCAGATCACGACGGAGATGTCGGGACCGCTCAAGACACCTCTCCCCGGACCGAGTCGAGCATCGGGGAGCGCTCGGCGCGGCGGCGCAGAGCCCGCCGGTTGGAGCGTTCCCTGAGGATCACGTTGAGCACCCGGAACCCGTCGCGCACGGCGCGGAGATTGCTGGTGCCGTGGATGCGGAGGTACTCGTGGCTGGGTATCTCCTGCACTTTCAGGCCTGCCTTGACCACCCGGATGTTCATCAGGGTCTCCACCTCGAAGCCGGTGCAGTCGAGGTCGATCTTGTCCAGGCAGTGCCGCCAGAAGGCGTTGTAGCCGTAGCACAGGTCGGTGTAGCGGGCGCCGAACTTGCGGTTGACGATCGTGCACAGCGCCCAGTTGCCGAGCTTGCGGATGAAGGTCATGTCGTCGGTGCCGCCGCCGTTGGCGAAGCGGGACCCCTTGGCGAAGTCGGCGCCGGAGACCAGCGCGGAGACATAGCTGACGATCTCCTGCCCGTCGGCGGAGCCGTCCGCGTCCACCATCACGATGATGTCGCCGGAGCAGGCCTCGAAGCCGGTGATCAGGGCATCCCCCTTGCCCTTGCCCTGCTGCTCCACCACCTTCACGTCCGGCCACAACTCGCGGGCCACCTCGACGGTGTTGTCCGTGGAGTTGCCGTCGACCAGCACCACCTCGTGGATCCAGTCCGGCAGGGTCTTGAAGACGTACGGAAGGTTCTCGGCCTCGTTCATGGCCGGGATCACCACGCTCACCGGCGGCGCTATCGCCAGGTGCGAGGAGACGGCCCGGTATGTCCGGGCCGTGCGGTACTCGTCACCCGTGGCCGCCGGGCGCAGAACTGAGCTCATGAGTCTGGTCCCTCTCGTCCGGTGGACCGCCCGCCCCTGGGGCGGCCCGGCTGTGTGTCCGGTTCGAAAGGGGGGTTATTACTGGCATAACTCACCGGCTACCGCAAAGCGGCAGCCGATTGCGCGGCACGCCTCGGTCGCGCGCACCTCCAGTACGCCGGCCGAGTGCGGCACCCCCCTACCGCGCCCCGCGCCGGTGGCCACCGCGGCCCTGAGCCCTCCCCTGGTCCGCGTAAGTGGTGGTCCGATGCGGGTGAGATGTACGACGGTATTGACGATTGCGTCCGTATGGCAAGGCCTGGAACCAGGCCTCACGTTTTTGTTGGTTTATCCGTTACTTCCGACCTGAGCGGATCTTTCCCACCCGCTTGAGCAGGCGGTCGGCGGGCTCGAACAGCTCCGGCCGGGACACCACGACATTGCGCAGGGCCCGCACCGGGGCACGGCGTGCCCGATGTCCGAACGCCACCGGGTGACGGCGGGTCACCCACCCCTCGGACACGCCGATCTCGCGTGACTTCAGGGAGTCCTTGTATTCCTTCTGGCCCCGGCCGAGGTCCAGATAGGCGATGCCGTCGGCGGCGGCCGCCTCGGCCATCCTCAGATGCAGCACCAGACCGGGGGAGTACTTCGAGAACGCCGGGTCGTACGCCGGGAACCAGCAGGCCAGCACCCGTTCGGTACGCAGCCCGAAGTGCGCGGCGATCGGCTTGTCCTCGGCGTACAGCACCGACAGGACCCCGGCGAACGACTCGGTGCGGGTGTGGAACAGCTGCTCCACAAGACGGGTGATCCACTCCTGGGCGAACCGGTCGCTGCGCCCGGTCCTGCGGTACTGCGCCGACTTCCAGCCCATCAGGGTGCGCAGCGCGGCCGGATCCCGCTCGTCGTGCACATACCGCACGCCCGTGTGGTCGCGGCCCAGCTTGCGCTCCTTGGCGAGCGTGGTCCTGGTGAATTTCGGGGAGCGCTCCCGGAGTTGGCCGAGATACACCTCGTACCCCTGCTCCACGTCCATGACCGGCGACGGGAACGATCCGGTGGCCCCCGCGCGGAACGCCGGCTGGCCCTCGACGAGGTGGTCGAACTCCCACACCGCGAGCCCGCAGGCCCGCAGCAGCTCCCTGGCGTCCCAGGTGAACCCGGGCCGGTGCACCAGGCCCTGGGCGTCGGAGACCCCGAGCCCGATGGCCCGGCCGACACCGGTGGCCGTTCTCTGGTACGGGAAGAACGCGGCGGGCTCACCGGACTCCCGTACGACCGCGATCCGCACGCCGGAGCGGCAGCGGCCGACGGCGAGCGCGAACTCGGGTGACAGGAACGGGTTCGCCAGCTCGGGCGACCCGTGCAGATGAGCCTTGGACTGCATCGCCGTCCACGCCGTCCGGTCGGCGGCGGTCAGCTCGCCGGGACGGTACACGCTGATGTCCACGTCAGGGATTCCGCCTTCTTTCCGTACGGCCGCGCAGCCGCCGTACCAGAACCAGCAGGAAGATGAGGGAGCTGAGCGCGGTCACGGCCACGATGCCGCCGGTGGCCGACCAGCCGTTCAGGGCCAGCATCCCCTGGGCCACCAGCATGTTGACGACGACCGCGCCCGCCAGCGAGGCGAGGGTGCGGCCGAAGGGTTCGAGCCCGCGCAGGGTGGCGGCGATGGCCGCTGCCGGTGCCGCGAGCAGGAAGAACAGGGTGAGCGGACCGCGCAGCGGCGAGTCACTGTCGGCGAGTGCGAGCAGCGCGCCGGCCGCCCCCACGGCCGTCGCGGCGCCCGCCAGCAGCGGCGCCAGGTCCCCCGGTCCCGGTCCCGCGCGCTGAGCGCCCTCCGTTGAAGATGTCTTGAGCCTTAACGTCTGCATTGGCGACTTTGCCCCCCGAAGCGCCGGATGTCGGGCTTCAATGTGGCGCAGCCCGGAGGCGGCCGTCAAGACGGCGTGGGCGACGCACGACTGTTCCCCGGAGGCGAGTGGGGCACCTTCGGGGAACAGATGGTTCGCGCGTTACGGGACGAGCTTCAGGAGTCGGTTCGGGGAGCCGGTGCCCGCGCTGGTGACCTTGCCGGTGGTGGCACCGCCGGTCAGGGCCGAGGCGACCTGGGCCGGGGTGGACGAGGTGTTGTTCGCCAGGTAGACGGCGGCCGCGCCCGCGACGTGCGGGGTGGCCATCGAGGTGCCGGAGATGGTGTTCGTCGCGGTGTCGCTGGTGTACCAGCCCGCCGTGATGGAGGAGCCGGGCGCGAAGATGTCCAGGACCGAGCCGTAGTTGGAGTAGCTCGCCTTGGCGTCGGTGCTGGTCGTGGCGCCGACGGTGATGGCCGAGGCGACCCGGGCCGGGGAGTACGAGGAGGCGTTGGCGCTGCTGTTGCCCGCCGCGACCGCGTAGGTCACTCCGCTGGCGATGGAGTTGGCGACCGCCGTGTCCAGGGAGGCGGACGCACCGCCGCCCAGCGACATGTTGGCCACCGAGGGACCGGAGTGGTTCGCCGTCACCCAGTCGATGCCCGCGATCACGCCCGCCGTGGTGCCGGAGCCGCTGTTGTCCAGCACGCGCACGCCGACGATCTTCGCCTTCTTGGCGACGCCGTAGGTCGAACCCGCGATCGTGGTGGCCACATGGGTGCCGTGGCCGTTGCCGTCGGAGGCGGTGGTGTCGCCGTCGACCGCGTCATAGCCGTAGGAGGCACGGCCGCTGATCTGGGTGTGCGTGATCCGGACGCCGGTGTCGATGACGTAGACCGTCACCCCGCTGCCCGCGCTGTCGGGGTAGGTGTACGTGCCGGACAGCGGCAGTGAGGTCTGGTCGATGCGGTCCAGGCCCCAGGGGGCGCTCGTCTGGGTGGTGTCGGCGAGCTGGACGCGCTGGTTCTGCTCGACGGAGGCCACCGACGGGTCGGCGGCGAGTCTCTTCGCCTCGGTGGCCGAGAGGGTGGCCGAGTAGCCGTTGAGGGCCTTGCCGAAGGTCTTCTCGACCGAGCCGCCGTACTCCTTGATCAGGCCCTTGCCCTCGCTGGAGGCCGCCTTGAAGCCGGCGCCCTTCTTCAGGGTGACGATGTAGCTGTCCTTGATCGCCGTGGGGGAGCCGGCGGCAAGGACCTTGCCCTCGGCCGGGGCGGCCTGGGCGGGCAGGGAGGTGAGCCCGCCCACGAGGGCGGCGGTCGCCAGGCTGGTTATCGCGGCGAACCGGAGCTTCTTGCTACGCAGTTGTGCCATTCGAGGGAGTCCTCCTCATTGGCGACGCGCGCTCGGGTGGGGGCACGCGTCTGTGGGGGGTGCGCACGTGATCGCGCGCACGGCCGGAGCGTCGCGTTCCCGCTACGGGCTGGATCAAGAGTGGGTGGTCTACAGGCGTAGAACAAGGGAGTTGAGGGGCTGTCAACAAATCTGTCATGGGCACGTAATCAAACACACAGTGAACGCATAGGGGACGGGTCGATTCGTGGTCGAAAGTCTTGGCATGGACACTTCCTGTCAACACGCGTAGCTGCTACGACAGTTGTGGCAGAGATCCTGCTAAAGGGAGGTTCCATGAGACGTTCCCGAATTGCCGCTTACGTCAGCTCGCTCCTCCTCGCCGTCGGCGCCGTCCTCACCGGCGCCGGCTCGGCACAGGCCGCCACCGGCCCCTATGTGGCCCTCGGTGACTCCTACGCGTCAGGTGTCGGCGCCGGGAGCTACATCAGCTCCAGCGGTGACTGCAAGCGCAGCACGAAGGCCCACCCCTACCTGTGGGCGGCCGCCAACTCACCCTCGTCGTTCGCCTTCACGGCCTGCTCGGGCGCCCGAACGGGTGATGTTCTGGCCAACCAGATGGGCCCGCTCAACTCCAGCACCGCCCTGGTCTCCATCAGCGTCGGCGGCAACGACGCCGGGTTCGCCGACGTCATGACGACCTGTGTGCTCCAGTCCGACAGCTCCTGCATCTCGCGCATCAACACCGCCAAGGCGTACGTCGACTCGACGCTGCCCGGGCAGCTGAACAACGTCTACTCGACGATCCGCTCCAAGGCGCCCAACGCCCATGTCGTCGTGCTCGGCTACCCGCGCTTCTACAAGCTCGGCCAGTCCTGCCTCGGTCTGTCCGAGACCAAGCGCAAGGCCATCAACGACGCCTCCGACTATCTGAACGCCGCCGTCGCCGCCCGTGCCGCCGCGCACTCCTTCACCTTCGGCGACGTCCGCACGACCTTCACCGGCCATGAGATCTGCTCCGGCAGCTCCTGGCTGAACAGCGTCAACTGGCTCAACATCGGCGAGTCGTACCACCCGACCGCGGCCGGCCAGTCCGGCGGCTATCTGCCGGTCCTGAACAGCGCGGCCTGAGCCCTCAGTAGCTCGGGGAGAGGGAAGGGGAGACCCCGTCCGTCGGGGTCTCCCTCTCACAGGTGACCGAGAACGGCACCGAGTTCGACGTCGTCTCGACCGGGTCCCGGACCTCGACGCTGATCTCGTTCTCGAAGGTCCCGCTGTCGTCGTTGGTCGTCACGAACGCCCGGTCCTGCTTGGTGCGGGAGCCGCCCTCGGGGAACGACAGCGTCTTCCAGCCCGAGTCCATGACATCGCCGTCCCGCGAGACCCAGCGATAGCTGACCTCCGCGGGCAGCCGCCCCACCGTGAACGTCGCCGTGAAGGCCGGAGCCTCGGCCTCCGGCGGCGGACAGGCGCCCTCGTACTCGGTGTTCGACCCGGCCAGGGAGACCTGCACGGTCTGCGGCGGCGGGGTCGACTTCGTCGGACTCTCGCTCGGGGTCGGCGTCGGGGTCGGGGTGTCCTTCTCGTCGGTCTCCGTCGGCGTCGTCCGGGTCTCCTCCTGGCTCGTCGTCCCGCCTCCGGCCTCACCGCCGTTGTCCTCGCGGTTCAGCAGCGCGTACGTCAGACCGGCCAGCGCCAGCGCGAGCGCGACCAGACCCGCGACCAGGACGACGGCGGCACGGCGGTTGCGGTCGGGGCGCTCGGGCCCGGTGGGGGTCGTCGGCGCGGTGGGCGCACTGGAGTACGGCAGGGGCGGCGTCGGCGGCTGCTGGTGTGCCGCCACCGCCGGGGCGTAGGGCGCCGCCCGGACGGTGCCCGCCCGGGGTGTGCCGCCCGCCCCGATGATCCGCAGCTCCTGCTCCGCGTGCTCCGCCGACAGCCGCTCGGCGGGGTCCTTGCGCAGCAGTCCCTCGATGACGGGGGCGAGCGGCCCGGCCCGGTGCGGCGGCGGCAGCTCCTCGTCGACGATCGCGCGCAGGGTGCTCAGCGGGGTGTCCTGGCGGAACGGGGAGTTCCCCTCGACCGCCGCGTACAGCAGCACACCGAGCGACCACAGGTCCGACTCGGGGCCGGGCGTGCGCCCCAGCGCCCGCTCCGGGGCGAGGAACTCGGGCGAGCCGATCACCTCGCCGGTCATCGTCAGCGCGGAGCTGCCCTCCACCATGGCGATCCCGAAGTCGGTCAGCACCGCCCGGCCGTCGTTCGCCAGCAGCACGTTGGCCGGCTTCACATCCCGGTGCAGCACCCCGGCCCCGTGCGCCGCCCGCAGCGCCGACAGCACCTCGGCACCGATGTGCGCCGCGCGCTGCGGGGGCAGTGGGCCCTCGGCGTCCAGGAGCTCGGCGAGCGAGATCCCGCGCACCAGCTCCATCACGATCCACGGCCGGCCGTCCTGCGTGGCCACGTCGTAGACCGTCACCACATTGCGGTTCGCCACCCGCGCCGCCGCCCAGGCCTCGCGCTCCAGACGGGCGTACATCCGCTCCACCTCGGCGGCCGGCAGGCCGTGCGGGGCGCGTACCTCCTTGACGGCGACCTCGCGGTGCAGCACCTCGTCCCGGGCGCGCCAGACCGTCCCCATGCCACCCTCGCCGAGCGGGGACAGGAGACGGTAGCGGCCCGCGATCACTCGTTCACTGCCCGGTGCGTCGGACACGGGCGCCCCCATTCGCATGCGCGCGAAATCTCCTTTTCCTCACAAAGTAGCTCAACCGAGTGCGGATGCCGCCCCCTTGAGCACCAATCCGGCCCCAAGAGCTACGACGACCCACGCGGACAACAGCGGTGCGGTACGGCGGACCAGACCCGCCAGCGGGTGGGCGGCCCAGCGCGGACGCCGCTCCAGCACCCGGCTCGCGCCCGCCCCGAGCCGTACGACGGCGAACCCCGCCGCGGTGAGGGTGAGCGCGAGCCCGACCCCGTACGCCACGACGAGCAGCAGCCCGAACCAGGCGTGCCCGAGTGCGGCGGCACCGACCAGGACCACGACGGCGGAGGGACTGGGCACAAGCCCACCGGCGAACCCGAGAAGGATGGTGCCCCGCACGGTGGGGGCGGTGGAGTGGGTGTGGGTGCGGCCGCCGTGGGTGTGCGTGTGGGTGTGCTCGTGCTCGTGCGGGTGCGCGCCGACCAGGACAGGCGTGCGTACGTGCACGTGGGAGTGCTGGTGGCTCCTTCGGTGCCGGGCCCTTCGTACGAGACTCGCGCCCGCCGCCGTGACCAGGGTGCCGCTAACGATGCCGAGCCAGGCGATCACGGACGGCGCCGCCGCCGACCCGGCCGTGACCAGCAGACCCAGGGCGACCACGCCCAGGGTGTGGGTCACCGTCACCGAGGCGGCGAGCGGCAGGACGTCCTTCATCCGGGCCTGTCCGCCACGGGCCGTGGCCACCGCCGCCATGAGCGTCTTGCCGTGGCCCGGTGCGACGGCGTGCAGCGCGCCGAGGCCGACCGCGAGGAACAGGGCGAGGGCGGCGAAGCCGACGGTGAGGTCCTCCCGGGCCACCAGCGAGTCCAGGGCCCGCGTCCAGCGGTCGGCGCCCCGCGGCAGCACGGAGGCGGCAGGCGCGTCCCGTTCCTCCTCGGCCAGCGCGGGGCCGCCGGGCCGCACGCTCAGGGAGGCGCGCCCGGTGTCGGCGGGGGAGGATCGCAACTCCTCCGGGTAGTCGGTGAGCTCGCCCGACAGCGACTCCTTCGGTACGTCGGAGGCGGCGAGCGTCATCCGGTCGCCGCGCGCGGTGATCTCCCGCCAGCCGGGCCCGGACTCCGCACCGGCGGCACGGAAGTCGAGCGCCAGGCTGTCGGCGTCGGGCAGCGGGGCCGACAGCACGCACTCCACCCGCAGGGTGTCGAGCCCGGCCTGTCCGGGCCCCACGCGCGCGTGGCTGGACTCGACGGTGAGGGCGACGCTCCGGCCGTCGACGGTGAGGGCGCTGTCCCGGGCGGCGGTGGCGCATCGCCGCTTGGCCCACTTGTCGAGGCCCAGCCGTTCGATGTCCGGCTCGGCCTGCGTCGCGGGGATCTCGGCGAGGTCCTCGACATGGTCCACGCGCAGGGCGCCCGGCGCGGCGACGAGTCCGTCGTAACGGTTCACGGTGAAGTTGCCGAGCGGGTGCGCGCTCGCGGACGGGGAGGCGACCAGCACGAGCGCGCCGACGGCCGTGAGAACGGCCGCGCCGGAGGCGACCGGACGACGGAGGGTCACTCGCCCGCCTCCAGGTCCTTGAGGGCGGCACGGGCCTCGCGCGCGCCGAGCGGCGAGAACCCGGGGTTGAGGCGGAGGGCCTTGGTGAGGTACTGCTCGGCGGTCCGCTCATGGCCGGCGGCGCGCTCGGTCATGCCCCGGTGGTAGAGGAAGGTCGCGTTGCGGTAGCCGGTGGCCGTGGCCCGGCGCGCATAGGGCAGCGCCTCCTCGTCACGCCCGTTCCTATGCAGCGCCCAGGCGAGGGCGTCCGCGGTGTGCACGGTGCGGCGGCGGTCCCACTCGGCGCGGGCGGCGCGCAGGGCAGCGGCCCTGTCGCCGTGGTCGGCGGCGGCGAGCGCGGTGTCGAGGTCGGCGTTGACGCCGTTGGCCCGGGCGAGCGCGGTCCAGGCGTCGACGAGGGCGTACTGGTCGCGAGCCCGGTCCCTGTCTCCGGCGGCCTCGTACAGCTCCCCGAGCACGACGAGCGGCCCGGGGAACGGGGAGCGTGCGACGACGGCCTCCATGCCCTTCACGGCCGCTTCCGGGTCCCCACTGGCGGCCTGTGCGCGGGCGCGGCCCTCCAGCGCGGGCAGATAGGTGTCGTCGGCGGCGAGAGCGCGCGCGTACTGCAGGAGCGCCTCTTCGTAGTCGCCCTGGTTCCAGGCGAGTTGACCGAGCTGAGTCGCCACGTACGCCACGTCCGAGGGAGTCGTGGCCGAGGAGAGGGCCTGCTCCAGCACCCGCCGCGCGGTCTTCACATCACCGCGCAGCTCGTGCACATAGGCGTACCGAGTGAAGACGGGGACGCCCGGCCGACGTGAGTCGGCGGTATCGGCGGCCTTTGCGGCGTCGTCGTAGCGGCCGAGCTCGACGAGGGCGTCGATACGGGTGGCCAGTGCGCGCTCGTTGTAGGGGTTGGCGTCCAGGGCCCGATCCGCGTACCTGAGGGCATCCGGGAAGTCATGCCGGGCAGCGGCAAGGGCGGCCTGCCCGGCAAGGGCCTGATCATTACCGGGCTCCACCGAAAGGGACCGCTTCAGCGCCCGCTCGGCCTGCGGGTAGCGCGAGGCGTCGCCGCTTGTGCGCGCCTCTTCCACATACGCGAGCCCAAGGGCCGCCCACCCACTGAAGTCCCGGGGCTGGGCCCGCAGACGCTCCTGAAGTGCCTCGATGTCACCGGACCTCAACGCCACCGGCGACACAGCGGAAACGCCCCGCTCCGGAACATCCTGACCACCCCCGAAAGCAACGGCCCCGGCGGTGAGCGCAACAGCCAACAATCCGGCACAGAGGCCAAGGCGAGCGCGCGAATTCATGCCAACTCCTAGATCGCTTGCTGAGAAGAAGACGGTGCGGCCAGCGCCCCGACAGGGGCGCGGGGAACTGCGCGACCAGCCACAGACAACCCACGGCCGACGAAGAACCCCGCACATCGACGGCGCCTAGGGGGTGTTTTGAAAGTCCTGTGCGGTGCCCGCGGTGTTCGGTGCGTGCCCTCGGCGTGCCGGACGAAGGCCCTCGTACTGGACGTACTTGGGTCTTTGGCCGGTGCGGCGAGGGTGCGTGCCGGGCGCCGTGGGTGCTGTGCGGGACTTTCAAAACACCCCCTAGTACGCCCGCTCCCGCATCCGCCGCCACCAGAGCAACCCGGACCCGATCAAGACGACCCCGATAGCCCCCGCCCCCGCGGAAGCCGCGATCAGCGTGGTGTCCGAAGAACCCCCGGAACCGGCCGGCGACAACGCGTCTCCGAGCTGATTGCGCACGTCGTTCCCCCCGGACGTCCCCTTCGCCAGCGGCCCCCGAGACCCTTCCGTAGGCAGCGCCACATACGGGAACGACTTCCCGAACTTCTTGTCGTTCTTGTCGACGGCGTCCCCCAAGTCGTTCTTGGCCCCGACCAGTTCACCCTCGACGACCTGAAGCGACGCGTCGATCACGTCATCCGTCAGCCGGCGCCCGTTGGGGAACCCGGAGTTGTCCCCGTCCAGCACACCCAGCCGCTTCGGCTTGGCGGCCGGCTTGACGGACGTGTTGAGCCGCAGCTCCTCCGCGGGACGCACATGCGGCGGCTGATTGAGCCCCTTCACACCCTTCAGGAAGACATCGACGAGGTCATTACGAGGCTCAGCGGGCGCCGGGATCTTGTAGGTCGCCTCGATCAGCTTCGGCAGCTCGGGATTGGTCACGTTCTTCAGGAACTGCCCGTCGTTCCAGGGCGCGCTCGCATTGAACTTGTCCTTGTCCTTGATCGGATTGACGACCTCGTTCACGAGCGGCATCCCCAGCCGGGACACCTGGGTGAAATACCCCTGTGCGTTCTTCCGCTGGGTGGTCGACCAGATCCCCACGATCGGCTGCTCGGCCGACTCCGTGATCATGTCCGTAGGGACCTGCAGCGCGATGGAGTTGACGTTGTACCCCTTGAGCGTGTCGTTCCCGACCTCGCTCAGATTCCCCCCGTACAGCAGGTCGAAGACCCGCAGATCGAGGAAGAACGGATCGTCCGCCTGACCCGCGAACGACGAGGCGCCACCGGCCAGTTGATGGACCGCCTGGGAGCGAAGCTTCGCGTAGTCCGGCATCGACGCCTTGCCGACGTTCGACGGTGCCACCGGCACATCGTTGGCGACCTTGGTCTTCGACACCAGTTGCTGGTTCTTCAGCCGCAGCAGGTCGATGTCGTAGGTCTGCGTGACGTTCAGGTCCGGATCGTCCAGGCTCTCGACGGGACCGGTGTTGTACAGGAACGTCTTCTTGTTCTTGACATGCGTCTTGAACGTGAACCGGTACAGCAGTTCGCCCTGCCCGTCACCGTTGTTGTCGATGTGGATGTCGTACTGCGCGTCCTCGGCGAACGTGAAGAAGTTCGGTCCGCCGGCCGGCTCCTCGAAGGGGATCCAGTTCGCGACGATCGTCGTCGTGTCCGGCTTGTCGGGGCTGACGAACGCGTACACGTCCGTGTTGTCGTACTGCGGGGTCCCCGAGATCAGCGGGGCCTCCCGGTGGCTGGAGGCGGAGGCCGCCCCCGGTTCCAGCACGGTCACGCCGGCGGCTGCGAGCCCCCCGGCGGCCAGCGCACCACAGATGAGGGTCGCGACACTCGTGCGTCCCGCGCGGCTCCTGGAGATAGGTGTCATGCCGTCCGTCCTCGGTTCAACTTGCCTGACGCACCGGGATTCGGAGCGGGGTGGGAGGCGGATTGGTCCGACCCGGAACTGATTTGGCGGTCCCCCGACCCGCGTTTTCGGCTTCCTGATCCGTAACCCCATCCGGAGGTGGGTGCGTTGCGAATACCTCGTGGGGCGGGACGGCCCAGATGCGGTCTCGCGGGAGGGGGAGACGAGTTGGAGGCGGACGAGCTTCTGGTGCTCGTGGCGGGTGGGGACCAGAAGGCATTCGAGGAGTTGTACGGGATCGTGTCCGGCCCGGTGTTCGGCCTTGTACGGCGGGTCGTGCGGGACCCGGCCCAGTCGGAGGAGGTGGCGCAGGAGGTGCTGCTGGAGATGTGGCGGTCAGCGGGGCGGTTCGACCCCGGCCGGGGCAGCGCCCTGTCGTGGATCCTCACCCTCGCCCATCGCCGGGCCGTGGACCGGGTGCGCAGCGCCCGCGCGGCCGGCGAACGCGAGCAGCGCGAGGCACGGCGGGCCCATCACCCCGCCTTCGACCAGGTGTCCGAGGAGGTCGAGGCGGGCCTGGAGCGCGAGTGGGTGCGCCGCTGTCTTGACCGGCTCACCGCCCTGCAACGGCAGTCCGTCACCCTCGCCTACTACGACGGCTACACCTACCGTGAGGTCGCCGAGCGGCTCTCCCTGCCGCTCGGCACGGTCAAGACGCGGATGCGGGACGGGCTGACCCGGCTGCGCGAATGCCTGGGAGGTGCCGTATGAGCCTCTTCCGCCGGGGGGACCTGCACTCCCTCGCCGCCCCCTACGCACTCGACGCTCTGGAACCGGGGGAGCGCGTGCGCTTCGAGAAGCATCTGAAGAAGTGCGAGCGCTGCGCCGCCGAGGCACTGACCCTGTCCGAGGACGCGGTACGGCTGGCCTGGTCCACGTCCGCCCCGCCGCCGGCCGCGCTGCGCGAACGGGTCCTGGCCGCCGTACGGACAATTCCGCAGGAGCCCGTGCGGGGGCGGGAACCGCAGTTGCCGCCGCATGTGTGGGGGATGCGTCCGCCGCCGGCGCGGGTGCGGCAGCGGCGGCCGCTGTTCGTGCCCTTCGCGACCGCCACGGCCGCCGCCGCCCTCGTCGTCGCCTCGCTGTTCGCCGTGCAGGCGAACCAGACACAGGAGCAGCTGGACGCCGAGCGGGCGCAGGCGCGTGAGATCGCCCACGTTCTCGCCGCTCCGGACGCGCGCGCCAATACCGGACGGGACGCCGAGGGCCGGAGTATCGGAGTGGTCGCTTCCGCGTCGGAGGGGCGCGCGGTCGTCACCCTCGGCGGGTACGACGGCCTTCCCGGCGGCCGCGTGCGCCAACTGTGGCTCATGCGCCCCGACGCGCAACCGCGCTCCCTCGGGCTCTTCGACGGCGACACGCCCCTGGTCGCGTCCGGCCTGGACACCTCCGCTACGTCACTGGCTGTGACCGTCGAGCCGGACGGCGGCTCGCCGCAGCCCTCTACTCAGCCGATAGTCCAACTCGCCCTGAAATCGGTTGGATTCGGAGAGTAATCAACGACGAGTCGTCAACACCCTTATGGGGAAGGTGAATCCTGTGACCGCGATACACGAGTGCCCCGAGGGGGCGATAGGGTTACCCTGCCCGGGCCGGGTGGACTCGTACGGGTGGGGAGTGACATGGAACAGATAACAGTGCGCAGCAGGGCGAGGGTCCCTGCGATCACCTGCGGGAGCAGCGCGACCAGTTCGCGCCTCGACCGTCATCTCTCGGTGCTGGCGGGTCCCGCCGTGCCGCAGCAGAAGACGGCAGAGGCGACGTCACTGATGCGTGAGCTGACCGCGCGTGAGCCCGTGCGTCAGCAGAGCGACCGGGGTGCGCGCGTCCGTCGCGTCTCGCTCTTCGCGCCACTGCGCCGACTGCGCCGCTCGCTGTTCGGCGGCCGCTGAGGCGTTCCCGCCCCGCGCTCAGGCCGCCACACCGTCCCGGCGCAGCGCTGCGATTTCGTCGTCCGTCATCCCCACGGCACGCAGCAGCGCCTCGGTGTGCTCCCCGAGCGCGGGCACGTCCCCCATAGGTGCCGCTTCCCCGCCCGGCAGCGTGATCGGCGGCAACAGCGCCTTGAGCGGCCCCACCGGCGAGCCCACCTCCCGCCACCGGCCCCGGGCCGCCAGCTGTGGATGGTCCGCCACCTCGTGCAGATCCCTCAGGCGCGCGCACGCCAGACCGGCGCCCTCAAGACGCGCCAGCGCCTCGTCGGTGCCGAGCGCGCCCAGCGCCTTCGCGACCAGCTCGTCCGTGCGCTCCCGGTTCACCACCCGCGCCGCGTTCGTGGCGTAGGCCGGTGCGGTCCCCAACTCCGGCCGCTCCAGCACCTGTTCGGCCAGCCGTCGCCACTCCCGGTCGTTCTGCACCGACAGCAGTACCCGCCCGCCGTCCGCCGTCGGATAGGCGTCGTACGGCGCGATGACGGCGTGCGCGAGCCCGGTGCGCGCCGGTGCCGTGCCGCCGTGCATCGCATGGTGCAGCGGATGTCCCATCCACTCCGCCAGCGACTCCAGCATCGACACCTCCACCGGCCCGCCGCGCCCGGTCGTGCCCCGGCGCACCAGCGCCGCCAGCACCCCGGAGAAGGCGTACATGGCCGCCGCGATGTCGGCCGCCGGGATCCCCGCCTTCACCGGCTGCTCCGGCGTCCCGGTCACCGACACCAGACCCGCCTCGCACTGTACGAGCATGTCGTAGGCCCGCTTGTCCGCGTACGGGCCACCGGCGCCGTACCCCGAGATGTCCACGGCGATCAGCCGCGGGTGCGCCGCGCACAGCGTGGCGGCGTCCAGGCCCAGCCGGGCGGCGGCGCCCTGGGCGAGGTTCTGCACGAAGACGTCCGCGCCGCCCACGAGCCGCTGTACGACCTCCAGGCCGCGCGGGTCCTTCAGGTCCAGGGCGATGGACTCCTTGCCGCGGTTGCACCACACGAAGTGCGAGGCCAGACCACGCGCGGCGGTGTCGTAGCCGCGCGCGAAGTCGCCCCCGTCGATCCGCTCGACCTTGATCACCCGGGCGCCGAGATCGGCGAGCTGCCGGGTGGCGAAGGGGGCCGCGACGGCCTGTTCGACCGCGACGACGGTGATGCCGGTCAGGGGCAGCGGCTGCGATTCCATGCGGGCGATCATGCCCTGTGGGCGTCAGCTTTCGCCACGGGTGTACCGGCGCACGGCGAGCGGCGCAGCCACCGCGATCAGTACCGCGCTCCAGGCCAGTGACCCGGCGATCGGGTGTGCCACCGGCCAGGCGGCGTCCTGCGGCACGGGAGGGTTGCCGAAGAGGTCCCGCAGGGTCGTGGTCACCGCGCTGATCGGGTTCCCCTCGGCGAGGGCGCGCAGCCGGCCCGGCGGACCGTCGGTCGGAATGTACGCGTTGGACAGCAGCGGCAGGATGAAGGTCGCCCGCCCAGCTGACCGGCGGCCTCCTCGTTCCGGGTGAGCAGCCCGAGGAAGATCCCGGCCCAGGTCGTCGCGAACCGGAACAGCAGCAACAGCCCCACGGCGGCCACCGCTTCGAGCGCGGACCCCTCGATCCGCCGGCCCACCGCGAGGCCGACCAGCAGGAACGGCACCGTTCCCACCGCCGTCACCACCAGATCCGAACGGGTCCTGGACGCCTTCGATCCCGATCCGCGCTAGATCAGCACGAGCTGTCCTTCGGGGCCCTCTTCATGGCCGTCGAGCACCGAGGCCGGTCGGCGGGCCGACTCCGGCACCGGGAACACGCCTGCCTTCCGCAGCTCGGCCGCGGTGATCTGGGACGTCAACTCCTCCTGGAACGGCTGGAGTTCCGCCAGCAGGGCGAGCACGGTGATCAGCTCCAGCAGCTCCGACGTCCACGCCTGCGGCCAGGTCGTCGGGCGGATCGCCGCCAGTGTGCCCGGTTGCGCCGTCTCCGCCGTGCGGGCCGTGAACCACTGCTCCAGGACCCGGACCCCGCCCACCTCGAAGTCCCAGGCCTGGGGCGGTACCGGGGAGATACGGCCCTCGTCCAGGTGGAGGCTCTCCTCCTCGCGGTCGTAGTGGAGGGTCAGGGGGCGGGAGGGGAGTGGTGCGCGGACGTACGGGCGGCGGCCGCCGGGGAGCTTGGGGCGGTCCCCGTCACGGCGCATCAGCCACAGGACGCGGTGGCCCGACTCCACGCCCCGCGCCCAGAGTTCGGGGTCCTCGGTCAGGGGGACGGTGAGGTCGGGGCGGGCGGTTGCCAGCAGCCAGGCCAGGACGTCGGCAGGAGTGGGGGACAGGCCCAGCCGTGTGGACAGGTGCTCCAACAGGCCCGGTGCCAGGTTCGGTTCCGTGCCGCCCGGGCGTCGGAAGAGAGGGCGGACGCGGCCCGGACGCAGGAGGGGGAGGAGCGAGGTGGCCAGCAGCTGGTCCGGGGTCTCTACCAGGAACGTCTGGTGTTCGTCCGCCACCCGCCACAGCTCCGGGCGGGCCGCATCGATCAGACGGTGGTCGGGGATCAGCCACTGCACGTCGAAGGGCGCGTGCAGCACGCGCACCGGTTCCGGGCACGGGCCCGAGGCACGGACCAGCTTCTCCGTACCGCCCCTGCGGCCCGGCAGTTGACCCACGGCCGAGTGCAGGGTGCGTGAGCGTGTCGGCTCCAGGAGCGCTTCCCGGTCCGGGCCCTCGGCCTTGACGAAGGCGTCCCAGCGGGCCTTCAGACAGGCCGCGTCGGGGCCCGTCGGCCACCCCCGGCCCAGCCGAAGCGGTGCGACGGACCACGGCATGAGGTCCGCCAGCGGCGGAGCGTCGTCGTGCGTCACGCTGGGCATGGTACGACGTGGCCGGCTACGTCGCGTCGAGGGTCACCGTGAAGGAGAAACGGTCACCCCTGTAGTTGATGACCGCCACATCCAGCACACGCCCCTCCGAATCGTACGTAATGCCCGTGTAGTGCAAGATCGGGCTCAGCAACGGCACTTCCAGCAGCCGGGCCGTCTCCGGATCCGCCAGCCGCGCCTCCACCGTGTCCGTGATGCGGCTGATGTCCGCCCCGACCGCATCCCGCAGCACCTTCGTCATCGGCCAGCGCGCCAGGTCCGCCAGATCGATGCGGGCGGCGAGTTCGGGGCGGACGTAGTTGCGGGCGTGGTTCGTCGGCTCGCCCGTCTTCTCGTCGCTGCGCAGGCGGTGGTACGTCCCCACCTCGACCAGATCCGGGAAGTACTCGGCGAGTTCGGCGGGGACCGGCCCCTTCCCATGGTCCAGCATCCGGGTCGTCATCCCCGACTGCTGGGCCACGATCGCGTCCACCGAGCCCAGCAGCCGTACCGGCGCGCCCCGCTGCACATGCGGCTCGATGAACGTGCCCCGGCGCCGGTGCCGGGTGATCAGCCCCTCGTCCTCCAGCTCCTTGAGCGCCTGCCGCATGGTCAGCACGCTCACGCCGTAGTGCCCGGCCAACTGCTCCTCGGTGGGCAGCCGCAGCGGGTCCTGGGGCCGGCGTCCGAGTATCGAGGCGCGCAGCGACTGCGACACCTGGTACCAGAGCGGCAGCTTGCGGTTGAGGACGATGGAGTCCGGGGCGAAGGAGGTCACGGGGCCATCCGTACCGGCAGGATTTGATCAGTGCAAGGGGCGGAAGTGGCGTTCGAGGCCCTGCCAGACATCGTCGTAGCGCTGCTGCAGGTGTTCCGCCTCGGCCGCGTGCGGGGTCAGGGTCACCGGCCACCTCGTCTCGAACATGAACGCCAGCCCGTCGTCGACCTTCTGCGGCTTCAGCTCCGCGGCGCTCGCGCGGTCGAAGGTCTCCCGGTCCGGGCCGTGCGCCGACATCATGTTGTGCAGCGAGCCCCCGCCCGGCACGAAGCCCTCCGCCTTGGCGTCGTAGGCGCCCTCGATCAGGCCCATGTACTCGCTCATCACATTCCGGTGGAAGTACGGCGGCCGGAAGGTGTCCTCGCCCACCAGCCAGCGCGGGGCGAACACGACGAAGTCGACGCCGGCGAGACCGGGGGTGTCACTCGGCGAGGTCAGCACCGTGAAGATCGACGGGTCCGGGTGGTCGTACGAGATCGTGCCGATGACGTTGAAGCGGCGCAGGTCGTACACGTACGGCACGTGGTTGCCGTGCCAGGCGACCACGTCGAGCGGGGAGTGGCCGTACGTCGCCCGCCAGAGGTTGCCGCAGAACTTGTTGACCACCTCCACCGGGCCCTCGACGTCCTCGTAGGCGGCGACGGGCGCCCTGAAGTCCCGCGCGTTGGCGAGGCCGTTGGCGCCGATCGGGCCGAGGTCGGGGAGCTGGAAGGGGGCGCCGTAGTTCTCGCAGACGTACCCGCGGGCGCTGTCGTCCAGCAGTTCCACCCGGAAGCGCACCCCGCGCGGGATCAGCGCCACATGCCCGGGCTCGGCGTGCAGCAGCCCGAACTCGGTGCGCAGCAGCAGCCCGCCGCGCTCCGGGACGATCAGCAGCTCGCCGTCGGCGTCGCTGAAGACGCGGTCCATGTCGGCGGTGGCGTGGTAGAGGTGCACGGCGATGCCGGTGCGCTGGGTCGCGTCGCCGTTGCCGCCGAGGGTCCACAGGCCGGCCAGGAAGTCGGTGCCCGGAGCAGGCTCGGGCAACGGGTTCCAGCGCAGCCGGTTCGGGTCCGGCACCGAGTCCGTGAAGGGCGCGGTGCGGATCGGGCCGTTGTCCATCCGCGTGAACGCCGGGTGGGCCGCCGACGGGCGGATCCGGTACAGCCACGAGCGGCGGTTGTGGGCCCGCGGCTCGGTGAACGCCGTACCGCTGAGCTGCTCGGCGTACAGCCCGAGGGGTGCGCGCTGCGGTGAGTTGCGGCCCTCGGGAAGAGCGCCGGGCACCGCCTCGGAGCTGTGCTCATTGCCGAACCCCTGGAGATACGACAGCCCCTCCGCGGTCTTCCGCGCGTCCCCGCTCATGATCGCTCCCTCGCCCTGAGTATTCCTATGTATCACCGTAGGATTGCGACTCGACGGGCGCAAGAGGTGCACGGGGCGTACCGGGGTTCTCCTCACTGCGGACGACCGGAACCAGACTTCAGGGGGATCCGAGTGTCGGACCGGTGTTCTACGCTCCCGGGCATGTCGTGGACGCGGGCGCTGCTCGCCGCGCTCGCGGTCTGTGTCCTGCTGCTGACCGGATCCGTGGGCTGCGGCTCCAGTGGCACACAGGAACAGAACAACGGCGAGCGGTCCTCGCCGGTCGGCGAGCTGCTCGACGACGCCGACGAGCAGGGGCGGCTCTATCGCGAGGTGGACAAGGACGAGGCGCCCGAGGTCGGCATCGAGGTGCAGCCCAACTCCGACGACAGCTGGGACGTCCGCCTGACCGTCCGCGGCTTCCGCTTCTCGCCCGCCGGGACGAAGGAGATGCCGGTGGCCGGACAGGGCCTGGCGCACCTCTATCTCGACGGCCGTCTGATCGCGCGGCTGCGCACCCCCGAGTACCGCCTCCCGGCCGAACTCGTCCCCCGGGGCACGCATCACGTCACGGCCCGGCTCTACGCGGACGACGGCACGGTGTGGGCGGTGGACGGGAAGCCGATCGAGAGCACGGCCGACCTCACGGCTTCCGGGGCGGAGCCGAGACTGAGTGCAGGGGCCACCGGAGTCCGTACTGGAGGGCAAGGTTCACCGGACCGCGCCGGAAAGGCATCATGAAGCCCGTGCCCCACGCGACCTCGCTCCGCCGCGCGCCCGTACAGCGGCGCAGTGCCGAACGGCTGACCAGGATCCTCGACGCCTGCGCCGACCTCCTCGACGAGGTCGGCTACGACGCCCTGAGCACCCGCGCGGTGGCCCAGCGCGCCGGCGTCCCCATCGGCTCGGTCTACCGCTTCTTCGGCAACAAACGCCAGATGGCCGACGCCCTGGCCCAGCGCAACCTCGACCGCTACGCCGAGCGCGTCACCGAGCGCCTGGCGGGCGCGGCCGTCCGGGACTGGCGTACGGCCATGGACGCCGTACTCGACGAGTACCTGCTGATGAAGCGCACCGCCCCCGGCTTCTCCCTGGTCGACTTCGGCAACCAGATACCGGTGGGCGCCCGCCGCGCCGAACCCAACCACCGAGTGGCCGACCGCCTCACCGACCTCCTCTCCGGCTACCTCCAGCGCACCCCGGACGAGGACCTGCGCCGTGTCTTCCTGGTCGCCGTGGAAACCGCCGACACCCTGGTCCATCTGGCCTTCCGGGTCTCCCCGGAGGGCGATGAGCGCATCATCGAGGAGGCGCGGGAGCTGCTGCGGGCCTATCTGGCGCGGGTCCTGGACTGAACGGGGCCCGGAACGCCTCCCGTTGCTAAGGTGATCAGACCCTTGGGGCGCGTATCGGGGGGGCGCCATGGCTCAGGTGGTCTGCGTTCACGGGGTCGGTCAGCAGTACGCCGGGGAACGGAAGTTGCACGCCGCCTGGCACCCGTCGCTCGCCGACGGCCATCGTCGCGCTCCTGTGGGAGGAGACCGCGATCGAGCGGCTGCTGGTGCTGATCGACGCGTGCCATGCCGAGGAGGGCGCCGACACCGCCCTGCGCACGGCGCTGGACGCGCGCGGAGGAACGCCTGTGCGTGGTGACGGGCGACCCCGGCTCGGGAAAGTCGTCGCTGCTGGGCCTGGTGGCGGTGCTGACGGACGCGGTACGGGCGCCGTCGGTACCCAGGGCTGAACTGCCGACCGAGCTGCTTTCCCCGGGCGCGGTGGACGAGCGCATCGACGCCGGCCACCTGTCCACCCGGCAACTCCTGGACGCTCTCGCCGCGGCGGCGGGGTGCGCGGCGGAGTCACTGGGCGCGCTGACGGCCCAGTCGTTGCTTGCGCTCACCTCCTCGGGAGGGAGCGACTCCGCCACCCCTCGCTGGTATCGGGAGAGCAATGTCGCTGTCCATGACATCGCCGACGGGCCGCTGCTCGACCAGCCGTGTACCGCGCTGGGGAGATCGCCTCGCTGGGCGCGCTCCACGCGGTCCGTTGCGCGGGCCGTCTGCTCCTCGTCGTTCAGGTCGAGGACAAGGAGGTACGCCTCCTGGACGAGACCACGCACCGCTGGGCACGGCTGCCGGAGAGCGACCTGATCGAGGTGTGCACGCTGTCCGGACCGGCCGGGGACGAGTTGCTGCTGATCGGTGCCGACCGCACGAGGATCATCCCGCGGGGCGCCCTGGAGAGCCTTTTCGCCCGGCAGCCGGGCCCTGCCTCGCTGAGGCATCGCAGGGGGCGCCGTCATCGGGCCCGGTGGCCCGCGGGCACCCAAGAACACGAGTCGTGGCTGTGGGTCCGCCACGCCGCTCTCCTCCCCGGCGGCGACACCTATGCCGTCTCGGACGGCATCGAGCTCGCCGTCCTCGGCACCCGCGACGGCGAACTCCGCCGCACCATCGAACTCCCCTCCCGCTGTACCGCCCTCACCGCCGCCCCGTCCGGCGAGCTGATCGTCGGCACGCCCAACGGCCTGATCCTCTTCGACTGACCCCGGCCACCCCCTCCCCACCATGCATACCGGTCGGTATGCTCACCGGGACAGGCACCGCTGCCCTCCGGGAGGACCCGTGTCCCGCACCGCCCTGCGAATCTGCCCCCTGTGCGAGGCCACCTGCGGTCTCACCCTCTCCATCGAGGGCACCCGCGTCACCCGTGCCCGAGGTGACCGTGACGACGTGTTCAGCAAGGGGTTCATCTGTCCCAAGGGCGCCTCCTTCGGGGCCGTCGACGGGGACCCCGACCGGCTGCGCGCGCCCCTTGTACGCAAGGACGGTGTGCTGCGCGAGGCCACCTGGGACGAGGCCTTCGACGCCGTCGCCGAGGGGATTCGGGCCGTCGTCGAGCGGTACGGGGCGAACGCCGTCGGCGTCGTCCTCGGCAATCCCAACGTGCACACCATGGCCGGCGCCCTCTACCCGCCCGTGCTGCTCGCCGGCCTCGGCACCCGCAGCGTCTTCTCCGCCTCCACCGTCGACCAGATGCCCAAGCACGTCTCCAGCGGGCTCCTCTTCGGTGACGCCAACGCCATCCCCGTACCCGACCTCGACCGCACCCAGCATCTGCTGCTCATCGGGGCCAACCCCCTCGAGTCCAACGGCAGTCTGTGCACCGCCCCCGACTTCCCCGGCAAGCTCAAGGCGCTCAAGGCCCGCGGCGGCACCCTCACCGTCATCGACCCCCGCCGCACCCGCACCGCCAAGCTCGCCGACCGGCACATCCCGATCCGCCCCGGCGCCGACGCGCTGCTGCTGGCGGCGATGGCCCATGTCCTGTTCGACGAAGGGCTCGTCGACCTCAAACAGCTCGCCCCCCACGTCCAGGGCCTCGACGAACTCCGGGCGCAGCTGCAGGACTTCACGCCCGATGCCGTCCAGGGCGCCTGTGACGTCGACGCCGACACCATCCGTACCCTCGCCCGCGACCTCGCCGCAGCCCCCACCGCCGCCGTCTACGCCCGCATCGGCAGCTGCACCGTCCCGCACGGCACCCTCGCCAGCTGGCTGGTGGACGTGCTCAACATCCTCACCGGGAATCTCGACCGGCCCGGCGGCGCCCTCTTCCCGCAGGCTGCCACCGATCGCACGCCCCGGCCCGCCGGACCCGGCCACGGCTTCGCGCTCGGCCGCTGGCACTCCCGGGTCAGCCGGCACCCGGAGGCCAAGTCCGAGCTGCCGATCTCCGCGCTGGCCGAGGAGATCGACACCGCGACCGACGAAGGCGAGCCCATCCGGGCGCTCATCGCCATCGCCGCCAACCCCGTCCTCTCCGTGCCCGACGGCGACCGGCTCGACAAGGCCCTCGACGCGCTCGACTTCATGGTCAGCGTCGACCCCTACCTCAACGAGACCGCCCGCCACGCCCACGTCGTCCTGCCGCCGCCCCCGCCCTCCCAGAGCCCGCACCACGACTTCGCGTTCAACACCCTTGCCGTGCGCAACCAGGTCCGCTACTCCCGTCCCGCGGTCCCGCTGGAGCCCGGCCGGATGGCCGAGACCGAGATCCTGGCCCGGCTGATCCTCGCCGCGACCGGGATGCACGGCGCCGAGCCCTCCGCCGTCGACGACATGGTGATCGGCCAGACCCTCGGCAAGGCGGTGAAGGAGGCGCACTCCCCGGCCCATGGGCGCGATCCACGCGAACTCGCCGCGCTGCTGAGCGGCGACACCGGCCCGGAGCGGCGGCTCGACATGATGCTGCGCCTCGGCCCGTACGGCGACGGCTTCGGCGTACGACCCGACGGGCTGACCCTGGAGAAGCTGCTCGCGCATCCGCACGGCATCGATCTCGGGCCCCTGGAAGCAAGGCTGCCGCAGCCCCTCAAGACGCGCAGCGGCAAGGTCGAGCTGCTGCCCGCGCCCATCGCCGACGATCTGCCCCGGCTGCGGGAGGCCCTGCGGCACCGCCCCGAAGGGCTCGTCCTCGTCGGCCGCCGTCATCTGCGGTCCAACAACAGCTGGATGCACAACGTGCCCGCCCTCACCGGCGGCACCAACCGCTGCACCCTGCACATCCACCCCGAGGACGCCGAGCGGCTCGGCGTGCGGGACGGGGCGGACGTACGGCTGAAGGGGGCCGGAGGAGAGGTCACCGCGCCCGCGGAGGTCACCGACGCCGTGCGTCCCGGGGTCGTCAGCCTGCCGCACGGGTGGGGTCACGACCGGCCCGGGATGCGGATGAGCCACGCCGTGAAGGACCCCGGAGTCAACGTCAACCAGCTCCTCGACGGCAGCCTGCTGGACCCCCTCTCCGGCAACGCCGTCCTCAACGGATTCCCGGTTCAGCTCACCCCCTGACCTGAGCAAAGCTCTGACCTGGAGTTTTGCGCTTATTGCTCGCACGTCAACGTCTTGTTAACGCCGATTGAAGAGACCTAACGTCATCGCACCGCCGGCCCTGGTGGGAGTTCAAGGGCGAACGTTAGGTATCCACTCATGCTGACCATCCTCGGCTTCGCCATGATCGCGACCTTCCTGGTCCTGATCATGATGAAGAAGATGTCGCCGATCGCGGCGCTCGTACTGATCCCGGCACTGTTCTGCGTCTTCGTCGGGAAGGGCGCCCAACTCGGTGACTACGTCATCGACGGCGTCACCAGCCTCGCCCCCACCGCGGCGATGCTCATGTTCGCGATCGTCTACTTCGGTGTGATGATCGACGTCGGCCTCTTCGACCCGATCGTGCGCGGGATCCTGAAGTTCGCCAAGGCCGACCCGATGCGGATCGTCGTCGGTACGGCGGTCCTCGCGGCCATCGTCTCCCTCGACGGCGACGGCTCGACCACCTTCATGATCACCGTCTCGGCGATGTACCCGCTGTACAAGCGCCTGAAGATGAGCCTGGTCGTGATGACCGGTGTCGCCGCCATGGCCAACGGCGTGATGAACACCCTGCCCTGGGGCGGCCCCACCGCCCGCGCGGCCACCGCGCTGAAGCTGGACGCCAGCGACATCTTCGTCCCGATGATCCCGGCGCTCCTCGTCGGCCTGCTCTTCGTCTTCGTCCTCTCGTACGTGCTCGGTCTGCGCGAGCGCAAGCGGCTCGGCGTGCTGACGCTGGACGAGGTGCTGGAGCCCCAGGAGGCCGAGACGGTCCTCGTGGGCGCCGGCGGCTCCGGCGACGGCAAGGTCTCCATGACCAAGACGACCGGCGGAGCGGGCTCCGGCACCGACGCCGAGGACGCCGAGAACGACGGCTTCCAGGGCCTCGACCCGAACCGGCCCACCCTGCGCCCCAAGCTCTACTGGTTCAACGCGCTGCTCACGGTCTCCCTGCTGACCGCCATGATCATGGAGTGGCTGCCGATCCCGGTGCTGTTCCTGCTCGGCGCCGCGCTGGCCCTCACCGTCAACTTCCCCCGCATCCCCGACCAGCGGGCCCGGCTCGCCGCCCACGCCGACAACGTCCTCAACGTCTCCGGCATGGTCTTCGCCGCCGCTGTCTTCACCGGCGTCCTCCAGGGCACCGGCATGGTCGACAGCATGGCCAAGTGGATGGTGGACGTCATCCCCGCGGGCATGGGCCCGCACATGGCCCTGGTCACCGGACTGCTGAGCCTGCCGCTCACCTACTTCATGTCGAACGACGGCTTCTACTTCGGCGTCCTGCCGGTCCTCGCCGAGGCCGGTGCCGCCCACGGGGTCTCGCCGCTGGAGATGGCCCGCGCCTCGCTGGTCGGCCAGCCGCTGCACATGTCGAGCCCGCTCGTCCCGGCCGTGTACGTCCTGGTCGGCATGGCCAAGGTCGAGTTCGGCGACCACACCAAGTTCGTGGTGAAGTGGGCGGCCGCCACCTGCCTCGTCATCCTCGCGGCGGGCATCCTCTTCGGCATCATCTGACCCATAACCAGGAGGACTTGAACCATGGCGCCCGGTGGGAACCGCGGCTGGCTGCTCCGCCTCGTCATCGCCTTCAGCTTCGCGCAGGCGGCGGTGTCGATGGCCCGGCCCGCCGTCTCCTACCGGGCCCTGGCGCTGGGCGCCGACGAGCGGGCGGTCGGCGTCATCGCCGGTGTCTACGCCCTGCTTCCGCTGTTCGCCGCCGTGCCCCTCGGCCGCCGTACCGACCACGGCCGCTGCGCGCCCCTGCTGCCCGTCGGAGTGGTCCTGATCTCCGGCGGCTGCGCGCTGAGCGGCCTGGCGAACTCCCTGTGGACGATGGCCCTGTGGAGCGGAGTGATGGGCCTCGGCCATCTCTCCTTCGTCATCGGCGCCCAGTCCCTGGTCGCCCGCCAGTCCGCTCCGCACGAACAGGACCGCAACTTCGGCCACTTCACCATCGGCGCCTCGCTCGGCCAGCTCATCGGCCCCATCGCGGCGGGCGGGTTGATCGGCGGCCACGACATGGCGGGCACCAGCGCGCTCGCCCTGCTGGTCGCGGGCGCGGGCGCGGCGGTCGCGCTCAGCTCGCTGTGGCGCACAGAGGACCGGCGTACGACGCCCAAGTCCCGTACCGGACAGGGCGATCGCGTTCCCGTCCACCGCATCCTGCGCACCCGGGGCGTGCCGGCGGGGATGCTCATCAGCCTCTCCGTGCTGTCCGCGACGGATGTTCTCACCGCCTATCTGCCCGTGGTCGGCGAGCACCGGGGTATCTCGCCCGCGGTGATCGGACTGCTGCTCAGCCTGCGCGCGGCGGCGACCATCGCCTGCCGCCTGGTGCTGACCCCGCTGCTGCGGCTGCTCAGCCGCGCCGCCCTGCTGACCGTGACCTGTCTGCTGGCGGCCGTGCTGTGCGCCGCTGTCGCGCTGCCGGTGCCGGTGTGGGCGCTGGCCCTGATCCTCGCCGCGCTGGGCTTCTGCCTCGGCGTCGGCCAGCCGCTGTCCATGACGACGGTCGTCCAGGCCGCCCCCGACGGCGCCCGCTCCACCGCCCTCGCCCTGCGGCTGACCGGCAACCGCCTGGGCCAGGTCGCCGCGCCCGCCACGGCGGGCCTGGTCGCGGGCGTCGCGGGAGTGGCGGCGCCGTTCGTGATGCTGGGGGCGCTGCTGCTGGCGTCCGCGGGCGTCGCCGTGCGGTCGCCGGGTCCGGTGAAGGACGACGGCGCTGAGGCCGCCGCGCCCCGTCGGTCGCGGGCGGCTGTGAGCCGTAAGGGCGACGACTGACGGGTCGTAGGGCGCGGCTTCGCGGGTTGGCGAGGGAAATGTGACAAAGAGTCAGATGCAGTGCGATTTGTACGACAATAATCTGACTCGGAGGACCTCGCATGCCCACCACGTCGCTGCCACGCCGCGCCGGAGCGCGCACCGCCGCCCTCGCGGCCCTGACCCTCGCCGGTACGGCCGCCGGGGCGCCCGCCGCCCTCGCCCAGCCGCCCGGTGACAACGGAGACGTCAAGATCCACTCGGTGGGCACGCCCTTCGACGACCAGCGCAACGAGCCCAAGGTCTGCGACTTCTACCTCGCCGCCTTCAACTTCGACCCGGGCGAGATGGTCACCTGGACCATCAAGACCCAGCCGCCGGTCCCGGGCGGCGCCCAGCTGCCCGACGCGACCTACCCCGACAACACCGTCACCATCGAGCAGAACGGCAGGGCGCAGACCATCCCGCTCGGCCTGCCCGACGGACAGTACAAGCTCACCTGGAAGACCAACCTCGGCCACGGCGCGGGCAAGCAGAAGGTGTTCAAGGTCGACTGCCCCGTGTCCAAGCCCACGGCGCCCCCCGGACCCAACGGCGGTCCGCCCGCCGGTGGTGGCGGACTCGCGCGCGACGACGCCTTCGCCCCGGTCGCCGGCGCCGCCGCGGTGGGCCTCGCGGCCGTGACCGGGGTGGTGTGGTTCCGAATTCGCCGGCGGCCGCATGGCGTGTAAGCGGTCCGATGCCGGTGCCGAGAAGGGTGGTCGGTCGTCTGCGGCGCAGTCCCGCGCCCTGGAGGGAGTTGGAGAACCGCAGGTGGCTTCGGCAGGTCGGCCTCGGCGCAGGCCCTGGTACCGGACGCGGGCCTATCGGCTGACCAGGACCGCGCTTGCGGTTGTGGCGCTGGTGACCGGCGGTCTGTGGTGGGGGCAGGACGAGGAGTCCGGCGGGGCGGCCGAGGCCGCCCGGCCGGACCCCCCGGCGGCCGCCGGGCCGACGTCCGGTGGCCCCCGGGGGACGGACCCGCAGGGGCTCAGGGGCCGCCCGGAACCCGCCAAGGCCGCCGACCGGCCGAGCCCCGCGTCGAAGCGGCCGTCGCCGAAGATCACTCCGAAGGGCACTGCGGACGCCCCCCGGAAGCCCGCCGCGCGGCCCGGCCCCGGGCCCACGGCAAAGGCCGCGACCCCCAAGCCCGCCAAAAGGTCCGCCGCCCCCCTGCCGCGCTCCCGCGCCACCCGGCTCGCCATCGACTTTATCGACGTCGACGCCCCGGTCATGGACCTGCGCCTCGACCGTGAAGGCCGGCTGCCCGCGCCCCCCGACGACGACCCGAACCTGGTCGGCTGGTACGCCGACGGGCCGTCGCCCGGTGAGCAGGGCACCGCCGTGGCCGTGGGGCATCTCGACACGGCCACCGGCCCCGCCGTCTTCGCCGGGCTCACGGAGCTGCGGCGCGGGCGCCGGGTCGAGATCCGGCGCGCCGACGGACGGACCGCCGTGTACACCGTCGACGCGGTCAGGTCGTACGAGAAGGACCGGTTCCCCAACCAAACGGTGTACGGCGCCCGGGGCCGCCCCGAGCTGCGGCTGATCACCTGCGGGGGCAAGTACGACCGCAGGACCGGCTATTCGGGCAATGTCGTGGTCTTCGCCCATCTCGTTGAGGTCCGTGACGCCCCGACCGCCCTCGCACGGCGCTGAATTCGACCGTCCGCTTTCTCACCTGCTGGACGCCGGCGCCCGATCCCGCCCATTCTCTTCCCCCGCCCGCACACATTCCGTTAACTTCCGTGACCCACAGGCCCCGTACGACCCGCACGGGGTATCAAGCCGCGGAGCACCGGCCGCCGACGTAGCCCCCGGGGGCACCCCTCATGACACGCGCCATCTCTCTGCACGACGTGAGCAAGAGCTACACCAAGGGCGTCCGCGTGGTGGACCGGCTCACGTTGGACATCGAGCCCGGCGAATTCCTCGTCCTGCTCGGCCCCTCGGGCTGCGGCAAGTCGACGGTGCTGAGAATGATCGCCGGACTTGAGGAGATCGACGAGGGCGAGCTGCGGCTCGACGGCGAGTGGGCCAACGATCTGCCGCCGTCCGGCCGGGACATGGCGATGGTCTTCCAGAACTTCGCCCTCTACCCGAGCATGACCAGCCGCGACAACATCGGCTTCCCGCTGCGCATCGAGACCCCCGGCGAGGACCCCCGCCCCCGTGTGGACGCCACCGCCCGCATGCTGGGCATCGAGGACCTCCTCGACCGGCTGCCCGCCCAGCTCTCCGGCGGCGAACGCCAGCGCGTCGCCATGGGCCGGGCCATCGCCCGCCACCCCTCCGCCTTCCTGATGGACGAGCCCCTGTCCAACCTCGACGCCAAGCTCCGCAACCATCTGCGGGCCGAGATCACCAAGCTCACCCGCGAGTTGGGCGTCACCACGGTCTACGTCACCCATGACCAGGCCGAGGCCATGTCGCTCGGCGACCGGGTCGCCGTACTGCGCGGCGGGGTGCTCCAGCAGATCGGCACCCCGCGCGAGGTCTACGCCCTGCCCCGCAATGTCTTCGTCGCCGCCTTCATCGGCATCCCGCGCATCAACCTGCTGCGCGGAGTCGTCCGTGCCCCGCTCGACGGAGCGATGACCATCAGCCTCGGCAAGCAGTATCTGCGGCTGCCCGAACCCCTCTCCCAGGACCACCAGTTGCTCCGGGTCCAGCAGGGCCGCGAGGTCATCGTGGGCCTGCGCTCGGAGTCCGTGCGGATCGCCAAGCCGGCCGCCGCCCGGCCCGGGGAGGTGCTGATCACCGGTCTGGTGGAGCATGTCGAGTTCCAGGGCCACGAGGTGCTCGTCCACTTCAACACCGGCTCCCGCCCGGCCGTCGTACCCGAACTGGAGGCCCCGCGGCCGCTGCGCCGGGTCCGGCGGCGCAGGCGGGAGGGCGGCACCGTGCTGGAACGGCTCCGGGAGCGGGCGGGCGCGCTGCGGGCCGGGCCGGTCGTGGCGCTGGAGGACCCTCCCGCCGCGGACACCGAGCCCGCCCCGCCCGAGGGCCGGCTGCCCGGCGACCTGATCGTCCGCACCACCCCCGACATCGACCTCCGGCACGGCATGCAGGTGCCGCTGCTCGTCGACATCGCCCATCTGTTCGTCTTCGACCAGCACGGCGAACGGATCTGCCCGGCCCCGGCGCGGCTGCCCGATCTGGAGGAGTAGGGCCCGTGAGGGATGGGGCATGACATTCCTCATGACACCGAGCCTGACCCGCAGCCGAGCCGTCCTGGTGACCGCAGGCCTTCTGCTCGCCGTGGCCGCCCCCACCGCCTACGCCACCCTCGACGACGGCGAGGCCGCCACCGTCCCGCAGCGCGGCGAGCCCTACGTCGAGACCCAGCTCTTCTTCGGCACCGAACGCCCCGACGGCGGACCGGCCGTCACCGACGAACAGTTCATGAACTTCATCGACGAGGAGGTCACCCCCGACTTCCCGGACGGACTCACCGTGCAGACCGGCCGCGGCCAGTGGCGGGACGCGAGCGGCACCATCGAGAAGGAACGGTCGTACGAGCTGATCCTGCTGTACCCGGTCGCCGCGGCGAAGACCAGCGACCGCAAGATCGAGGAGATCCGCCGGGCCTACGAGAAGGAGTTCGGCCAGGAGTCGGTGGGGAGGGTGGACGACCGGGCGAGGGTCGACTTCTGAGGATCTTCCGGGCAGGGTGAGCTGTGCCATGCGGGCGGTACCTGGTGCCATAAAACTAACGGCGCTAGTTTAGGTCTGCGGTTCGACGACGCCGGGTTGAGGGGCGCGGGGAACTGCGCGACAAGCCCCCACCAACCCGCAGACGCAAACAGCCCGGAAGGAACCCGATGAAGGCACACGACGGCTTCTACATCGACGGAGCCTGGCACCCCGCGGTCGGCCGGGACACGATCGACGTCGTGAACCCGGCAGACGAGCAGGTCATCGCCCAGGTACCGGCCGGCACCGCAAGCGACGTCGACACAGCCGTCCGTGCCGCGCGCACCGCACTCGCGGACTGGTCCGCAACCCCACCCGCCGAACGCGCCGCCCACCTCACCGCCCTCCGGGACATCCTCACCACCCGCAAGGACGAGATCGCCGAGACAGTAACCGCGGAACTCGGCTCCCCCCTCGCCTTCTCGCAGGCAGTCCACGCCTCCGTGCCGATCGCGGTCGCGGCCTCGTACGCCGAACTGGCAGCGACGTACGCCTTCGAGGAAAAGGTCGGCAACTCCACCGTCCTGCACGAGCCGATCGGAGTGGTCGGCGCGATCACCCCGTGGAACTACCCACTCCACCAGATCGTCGCCAAGGTGGCCCCCGCCCTCGCCGCAGGCTGCACCGTCGTCCTCAAGCCCGCCGAGGACACCCCGCTCGTCGCCCAGCTCTTCGCCGAGGCGGTGCACGAGGCCGGGATCCCCGCGGGCGTCTTCAACCTGGTCACCGGTCTCGGCCCGGTCGCGGGCCAGGCCCTGGTCGAGCACCCGGGTGTGGACCTGGTCTCCTTCACCGGCTCCACGGCCGTCGGCAGGCAGATCGCCGCCACGGCCGCCGCCGCGATCAAGAAGGTCGCCCTCGAACTCGGCGGCAAGTCCGCCAACGTCATCCTGCCCGGCGCCGACCTCGCCAAGGCGGTCAACGTCGGCGTCGCCAACGTGATGTCCAACTCCGGCCAGACGTGCAGCGCCTGGACCCGGATGCTCGTGCACACCTCGCAGTACGACGAGGCCGTCGCCCTCGCCACCACGGCCGCCGCGAAGTACGGCGAGCGCATCGGCCCGGTGGTGAACGCACGGCAGCGGGAGCGGGTGCGCGGCTACATCGACCGAGGCGTCGCCGAGGGCGCCCGGCTGGTCGCGGGCGGCGCCGAGGCCCCGCGTGAACAGGGCTACTTCATCAGCCCGACGGTCTTCGCCGACGTCACCCCCGAGATGACCATCGCGCAGGAGGAGATCTTCGGACCGGTCCTGTCGATCCTGCGGTACGAGGACGAGGAGGACGCCCTGCGCATCGCCAACGGCACGGTCTACGGCCTTGCGGGGGCGGTGTGGGGCGACGAGCCGGAGGCGGTCGCCTTCGCCCGCCGGATGGAGACCGGCCAGGTCGACATCAACGGCGGTCGCTTCAACCCCCTCGCCCCCTTCGGCGGTTACAAGCAGTCCGGCGTCGGCCGGGAGCTCGGCACGCACGGTCTCGCCGAGTATCTCCAGACCAAGTCCCTCCAGTTCTAGAGGAGTTCATACCCATGGTTCGCGCCGCTGTCCTGCCCGCCGTGGGCGCTCCGCTGGAGATCGCCGAGATCGACCTCCCGGACCCGGGCCCCGGCCGGGTCCGGGTCCGGCTCGCCGCCGCGGGCGTCTGCCACTCCGATCTGTCCCTGTCCAACGGCACGATGCGCGTCCCGGTCCCGGCGGTCCTCGGCCACGAGGGCGCGGGCACGGTCGTCGCCGTCGGCGAGGGCGTCACGCATGTGGCCCCAGGCGCCGGAGTAGTCCTCAACTGGGCCCCGTCCTGCGGAAGTTGCCATGCCTGCGCTCTCGGCGAGGTCTGGCTGTGCGCCAACGCCCTGAACGGCGCCGCCGACGTCTACGCCCATCGCTCCTCCGACGGCACCGACCTCCACCCCGGCCTGAACGTCGCCGCGTTCGCCGAGGAGACGGTCGTCCCGGCGTCCTGCGTCCTGCCCGCCCCCGAGGGCGTCCCGCTCACCGAGGCGGCCCTGCTGGGCTGCGCGGTCCTCACGGGCTACGGCGCCGTCCACCACTCGGCGCGGGTGCGCCAGGGGGAGACGGTGGCCGTGTACGGCGTCGGCGGAGTGGGCCTCGCCGCGCTCCAGTCGGCCCGTATCGCCGGTGCCTCGAAGATCGTCGCGGTGGACGTCTCGCCGGCGAAGGAGGACCTGGCCCGCGCGGCCGGCGCCACGGACTTCGTGATCGCCTCGGAGAACACGGCCCGCGAGATCCGCGCCCTCACCGGCAAGCAGGGCGTGGACGTGGCGATCGAGTGCGTGGGCCGCGCGTCCACCATCCGCACGGCCTGGGACTCCACCCGCCGCGGCGGCCGTACGACGGTGGTCGGCATCGGAGGCAAGGACCAGCAGGTCACCTTCAACGCCCTGGAGATCTTCCACTGGGGCCGCACCCTCTCCGGCTGCGTCTACGGCAACACGGACCCGGCCCGAGACGTCCCGGTCCTCGCGGAACACGTCCGAGCCGGACGCCTGGACCTGGGGATGCTGGTGACGGAACGGATCGGTCTGGAAGGCATCCCGGCGGCCTTCGACAACATGCTGGCGGGGAAGGGCGGCCGGGCGCTGGTGATGTTCTAGCCGGCCCGTCCGGCGTTGGCGGACGAGGCCGGTTCGGGCCCGATCGCGGTGCTGGGGGCACCGTCCCCGGCACCACCCGCCCCGGTCGACGAACGGGACCGCGAGACGGCCACCCCCGCCAGACACAGCGCCCCGCCCGCCGGCGTCAGCACCCCCGGCACCTCACCCAGCGCCAGCCACGACATCAGCACGACCAGCGCGGGCACGGCGTACGTCGTCGCGCCCATGCGGCCGGCGGTCGTACGGGCCAGCGCGTACGCCCATGTCGTGAAGGCGAGCGCGGTCGGGAAGACGCCCAGGTACACCATGTTGAGCGTGGCCGACACCGGCGCCTCGCCGACCTCCGCCACCAGCTGCCCGGCGAACGGCAGACACGCCACGGCGCCCACCAGACACCCGAACGTCGTCACCTGCAACGCACTCGCCCGCGCCAGCGCCGGCTTCTGCGCGACGACGCCTCCGGCGTACCCCACCGCCGCGAGCAGGCACAGCACCACACCGAGCAGCGAGGACCCGCCTCCGCTGCGCCCGTCGAGCAACGCGAGCAGACAGGCGGCACGGGTCTCATCGGTGAGGAGAGCGGCGAGCCGAGCGAGGTGAGGTGCGCGGGGGGTCGCGATCGGGCATGGCAACCAGGATGGGGCCCGAACACTTCGGTCACAGCCGAACCATGTGCACGGCAGCTCCCTGGGGGCGCGGGGAACTGCGCTTTCAACCCCCACCCACCCGCAGCTCAAGACGACCGGACAACCCCTTCGTACTGCCGCTCCAGCCCCTCCAACAACGCAGCAAGCCCCGTCTCAAAGGCCCGTTCGTCAATCTTCTCCTGCCGCTCGGCAAGAAGATGCGCCTGCCCCAGATGCGGATAGTCCGCAGGGTCGTACGCACTGACGTCGTCGACGAATCCCCCCGCGAACGACCCCAGCGCGGACCCCATGATGAAGTACCGCATCAGCGCCCCGATCGAGGTGGCCTGCGCCGGTGGCCACCCCGCCTCCACCATCGCCCCGTACACCGCGTCCGCGAGCCGCAGCGCGGCCGGCCGTCGGCCGGGCCCGCGGGCCAGGACGGGCACGATGTTCGGATGGTCCCGCAGGGCCGCCCGGTAGGACACGGCCCAGTCGTGGAGCGCGGTCCGCCAGTCCCGGCCGTCCTCGAACATCGACAGGTCCACCTGCGCGCTCACCGAGTCCGCCACCGCCTCCAGGATCTGGTCCTTGGTGCGGAAGTGGTTGTAGAGGGACGGCCCGCTCACCCCCAACTCCGCGGCGAGCCGCCGGGTGGAGACGGCCGCGAGGCCCTCCGTGTCCACGAGCACCCGCGCCGTCTCGACGATCCGGTCGGTGCTGAGAAGGGGCTTGCGCGGTCGGGCCATGGCGCACATAGTAGGGCTGCATCTGGAAACTAGCAGTGCTAATTTAAATGTACGGCATTCAATTGGGGTGACTAGGCATGAACCTGGAGCTCAGCGAGGAGCAGACCGCCGTACGGCAGCTCGCCCGGGACTTCGTGGCCCGCGAGATCGCCCCGCACGTCGTCGCCTGGGACCGCGCCGAGGAGGTCGACCGGGGCATCGTGAAGAAGCTCGGCGAGGTCGGCTTCCTGGGCCTGACCGTCGACGAGGAGTACGGCGGCTCCGGCGGCGACCATCTCGCGTACTGCCTGGTGACGGAGGAGCTCGGCCGCGGTGACTCGTCGGTGCGCGGCATCGTCTCGGTCTCCCTCGGCCTCGTCGCCAAGACGATCGCCGCCTGGGGGAGCGAGGAGCAGAAGCGGCGGTGGCTGCCGGGCCTGACCGCCGGCGACCATGTCGGCTGCTTCGGCCTCACCGAGCCGGGCACCGGATCCGACGCCGGCAACCTCGTCACCCGCGCGGTCCGCGACGGCGACGACTACGTCATCAACGGCACCAAGATGTTCATCACCAACGGCACCTGGGCCGACGTGGTGCTGCTCTTCGCCCGCTCCACCGACGCCCCCGGTCACAAGGGCGTCTCCGCCTTCCTGGTCCCCACGGACACCCCCGGTCTGACCCGCCGCACGATCCACGGCAAGCTCGGTCTGCGCGGCCAGGCCACCGCCGAACTGGTCCTGGAGGACGTGCGGGTGCCCGCCTCCGCGATGCTCGGCGAGGAGGGCAAGGGCTTCTCGGTCGCCATGTCGGCGCTGGCCAAGGGGCGGATGTCGGTGGCGGCGGGATGTGTGGGTCTCGCCCAGGCGGCGCTGGACGTGGCCGTGAAGTACGCGGGGGAACGGGAGCAGTTCGGCAGGACCATCGCCCACCACCAGCTCGTACAGGAGCTGATCAGCGATATCGCCGTGGACGTCGACGCCGCCCGGCTGCTGACCTGGCGGGTCGCCGATCTGATCGACCGGGGGCAGCCCTTCGCCACCGAGTCGTCGAAGGCCAAGCTCTTCGCCTCGGAGGCCGCGGTCCGCGCCGCCAACAACGCCCTGCAGGTCTTCGGCGGCTACGGCTACATCGACGAGTACCCGGCGGGCAAACTGCTGCGCGACGCCCGGGTGATGACCCTCTACGAGGGCACGAGCCAGATCCAGAAGCTGGTGATCGGCCGTGCGCTGACGGGGGTCTCCGCCTTCTGAGTACGACGGCTGAGTACTTCGACGGATGTGGCGCGGCCGACGTCGGCCGAGGCTGGCCCCCATGAGTGACACACCGGTCAAGCAGAACACGGCCGCCTTCTACGGCCAGTCCGTCGCCTCGTTCGCCGTCGCCATGGCGGCGACCGCCATCGGCATCTACCAGCTGGAGGCCGACCCCTGGGTCCGCGCCTTCCTCGGCATAGCCGTCCTCTACCTGGTCACCTCCGCCTTCACCCTCGCCAAGGTCATCCGCGACCGCCAGGACGCGACGACGGGCCGGGCGTACAGCCCGTTCGAGAAGCTCTGAGCCGCAAGCTCTGGGCCGCAAGCTCTGAGCCGCTGCACTAAGCGCTCGCTCACCGTCGGCGGTATGGTGGTGACCCTGGCATCGAGAGGGGCGAGCGAGCGATGAGTACGGCGGAGGAGATGGCCGGCGGCGAGGGGTCGGCGTGGGGCGAGGTCACGCCCGACGCGGCCCGGCGATTGCTGATCGCCGCGGTGGAGGCCTTCGCCGAGCGCGGGTATCACGCCACGACGACCCGTGACATCGCGGGCCGGGCGGGGATGAGCCCGGCGGCGCTCTACATCCACTACAAGACCAAGGAAGAGCTGCTCCACCGGATCAGCCGGATCGGCCACGAGAAGGCGCTGGAGATCCTGCGTACCGCGTCCTCGCGTGAGGGCAGCGCGACCGAGCGGCTCGCGGACGCGGTGAGCTCCTTCGTCCGCTGGCACGCCGGGGGGCGTACGACCGCCCGCGTGGTGCAGTACGAGCTGGACTCGCTCGGCCCCGACGCCCGGGCGGAGATCCTCGGGCTGCGTCGGCAGGTCGACGCCGAGGTGCGCGGGATCATCGAGGACGGGGTGGCGTCCGGTGAGTTCGAGGTGCCGGACGTCAAGGGCACCACGCTCGCCGTGCTGTCGCTCTGCATCGACGTGGCGCGCTGGTTCAATGTCGACGGACCCCGGACGCCCGACGAGGTCGGCGAACTGTACGCCGACCTCGTGCTGCGCATGGTGGGCGCGAAGTAGTCCCGGTCCTACAGGTAGTACCGCGCCACGGACTCGGCGACGCACACGGGCTTGTCGCCGCCCTCGCGCTCCACGGTGAACGCGACTGTCACCTGGACACCGCCGGTGACGTCGTCGATGCCGGTGATCGTCGCGGTGGCGCGCACGCGCGAGCCGACCGGCACGGGGGCCGGGAAACGGACCTTGTTCGTGCCGTAGTTGACGCCCATCTTCATGCCCTCGACCTTGATCAGCTGCGGGCCGAAGAGGGGCAGCAGCGACAGGGTGAGGTATCCATGGGCGATGGTCGTCCCGAACGGGCCGGTGGCGGCCTTCTCGGGGTCGACGTGGATCCACTGGTGATCCCCGGTCGCCTCCGCGAAGAGATCGATCCGCTTCTGGTCGATCTCCAGCCAGTCGGTGTACCCCAGCTGCTCGCCGACCGCCGCCTTCAGGTCGTCGACGGAGGTGAAGCTCCTCGGTTCTGCCATGTCCCGGCCTCCCAAAAGTCTAAGCGACTGCTTAGCATGCTCGGGTGGGAGGCTCCTGTCAACGGACCTGCCCTCCGCCGGGGCGGGTAGGCTTCGAGGGGTGCCCAAGATTCCCGAGAAGATCCACGAGCTCACGGTCGGCCAGCTCGCCGCGCGCAGCGGCGCCGCCGTCTCCGCCCTGCACTTCTACGAGGCCAAGGGCCTGATCACCAGCCGCCGTACCGCAGGCAACCAACGCCGCTACGGCAGGGACACGCTGCGCCGGGTGGCCTTCATCAGAGCGGCCCAGCGCGTGGGCATCCCCCTGGCGACCATCCGCGATGCGCTGGCCGAACTCCCCGAGGGACGCACCCCCACGCACGAGGACTGGGCCAGCCTCTCGGAGGCATGGCGAGCCGAACTGGACGACCGCATCACCCGGCTGAACCGCCTCCGGGACCACCTGACCGACTGCATCGGCTGCGGCTGCCTCTCCCTGGACACCTGCGTCCTCTCCAACCCGGACGACGCGTTCGGCGAACGCCTGACGGGATCCAGGCTGTTGGCGGAACGACGCGGGGCCACGACGGAGACGTAGCGGCCTCGCCGGGGCGCTCACCCCGGCGAGGCCGACCGCTCACTCGTACTCCGTCCCACCCTTCCGCGTCAGATACGCCGGACTCACCGCCTTGGCGATCGCCCGCCCCCCGGTCACCGCGCTGTACCGCTCCACCGCCGGGCGTATCACCACACCCTCCCGCAGATGCAGCTCACGCCCGGACACGGTCTCCCGTCCGCTCGCGATCTCCAGCACCCGCTCACTGTCGTACGGGCCTTCGTACAGGCGCGGCACCGACGGCAACGCGTCACCGATCAGCTCCGCGGCGTTCAACCACCGCACCGAACCGTCGATCTCCGCCGAGACGTCGAACACCGCGTACCCCAAGGACTCGCGTCGGCCGTCCGCCCCGTACGTCAGATCCTGGACCCCCGCCCCGTACACCTCACCGAAGATCCCGACCCGCCGAGCCCCCAGCCGCTTCGCGAGACGGGCCGCCACCTCCGCGACACCGTGCCCGTGCACGGCACGCCAGTACAGATTCCGCGGATCCTCCTTCAGCGCCAGCGACTTCGCGCCGAAGCCCTTGGAGGACACGTACACCCGCGATTCGCCGGCGACATACGTCACCAGGCATGCCGACCCGTGCAGCTTCTCCGTCACGACCACCGGCTCGCCCGCCGTGAAGATCCCCGGGTACCGCTGGATGTTCTCGATGTCCACCCACGGCAGCAGATCCGGCGCCGACTCCACGTCCCCGGACATCGTCGGCGGTATCGGCGGCACCCACTTGGTGATGCCCAGCCGGTCCGCGAAGTCCGTACCGTCCGCGGCGGCCCGGACCAGGTCCACGCCCGCCAATTCCGACGGCCGGCACACGATCCCCTGCGACAGCTCCCCACGCAGCCGAACCGCCTTCACCCGGTCCGAGTTGCTTCCCGCCAGCCGCCCGGTCAGCCCCAGCTCCTCGACCAGCGCGGCCGGCAGCACCGACTGCTCGGGGATGTACACGGCCACCTCGCCGGTGCGGTAGGCGCCCTTGGCGACAACCGCCCGGTACAGGCCCACCTGGGCGAGTTCGAGGGCGTCGGCGTTGGGATGCTCATGGACGGTCAGCACTTCGGCGGTGACGCGCAGCGTCGACATCGATGACTCCTGGGTTCTTCGTCAGCTGTGTTTCATCGCCTCCCACTGTCCGGACGGGAAAAGGGTGGAGCCAGCCAATTAGCGCCTGGTAGCGTCCCGGCCCGCGTACTGGATCAAGGCCTCGGCCACCAACTGCGCGTTGGACACGGCCCGTTCGCCGGTCGGCAGCAGCAGGGTGTCCTCAAGCCCCACCCGCGTCGCAAGTCCCAGCCGCCCGGCCAGCCGCAGTACCGGCCACGCCCCGCCGTCCTCACCGGGCAGCAGCACAGGCCGGCCGGAAGCGGACCCCAGTTCGTCCAGCAGAGCCCGCGCACTGTCCTCGGCGGTGTCCGGTGACGTGTCCGTCACCTCCGCCAGCACCCGCAGCACCTTCGGACCGAGCGGCGAGCGAGCGAACCGCGCGGCCGCGTCCGTGCCCGACCAGATCCCGGCCTCCACCCCGACCCCCAGGTCGATCAGCGCGGCGGCCGCCTCCTCCGCCCCGGGCTCGTGCCAGTTGACCGAGGCGTGCTCCGGCAGCACCGTCCAGGACCGTATCCGCGCCACCCGCGCCAGGGGATCCGGCTCCGCCCAGGCACCCGTGGTCACCCCGACCGGCACGGACACCCGGGCCCGTACCGCCTCCAGCGTCGCCGCGACGACGCGCGGGGACAGACTGTCCTGTCCGCAGGGTGTCTTGGGATGAACATGCACATCGGTGGCCCCGGCTGCCACGGCCTCGGCCGCGGACCGGGCCATCGCCCCCGGCGACAGCGGCACCATCACACCGTCGGCCGACCCTCGGGCGCCGTTCAGACAGACCTGCACCATGCCTGGATGATCCCTCGGCATGTGGGGGTGCGGCATCCCCGGCGCACCCCCGGTCGTACCAAGCGGCCCCTGAAGTCCGGCGCTGTCGCGCCCCGCAAGGGGCGCGGGGCTGTAAGCGATGTGCGGCTACCGCCGCGTGGGCGCGACCAGCCCCCACCGGCCCGCGGATTCATCACCGGGCTTCCAGCGGAGCGTTTACGCGGACACCAGCAGCCGGCGTTCCCGCCGGGCGGCCGCCAGGGCCTCCGGTGTCAGCACCGGACGTGGGACCACGATCCCGCAGTGCGTGCAGACCGGGCCCGAGCAGGGTTCATGGGCCAGGTCGTACTTCCAGGTCAGCCGCTCCTCGCCGCACACCGGGCACTCGGCACCCGGTTCGCGCTCCAGGGCGGAGATCAGCCGGCGCAGTACCTCGGCCAGCGGCTCACGGGGGTGGACCCGCGGGTCGTCGCACCACGCAACTCCGAAACCGCCCCAGGTCAGCCGGTGCCAGTCGTCGACACTCCCCGGCCTGCGCAGACCGTCGTGCTTCTCCTTCTTGCGTCGATGAGCGAACTCGACCTCATAGGCGAGCCAGACCGAACGCGCTTCCTCCAACTCGTCCAACGCGGCCACGAGCCGCGTCGGATCGGGGGACCTGTCCTCAGGGCCGAACCCCGCCCGGGAGCACAAGTGGTCCCAGGTCGCCCTGTGCCCGTAAGGGGCGAATCGCTCAAGGCACTTACGCAGTGAATAGCGTCGTAGCGCCAGATCACAGCGCGGGTCTCGCACCTGTCTCGCCAGACTCCGGAAACCGGCCATCGCCCTGCACCTCCGTCACACCTGCACCTGTACTTCGGTCACTTCGGCGTCGCGCCGCACGGACTTCGTACGACGTTGACGAATAGACGTATCGACATGCGATTCGGCTCCATCCGTTTTCCGATGGCCCCCATCAGCCGGTCCGCGCGCGTCCCCCAACGCGCGGAAAAGTGACGCATGTTCACCTTCAATCCCGGGGATACCGGCGGTAACGTCCGGCCCGCCCTCGTCGGTAGGAGCTGCCATCCCACGGCGCATCCCCCGCACCGCGCTCGACAGACAGAGAACTCCCGGCAGATTCCCCGGGTTCCTGAAGACGGCATCCGTATGCGTGCTCCTTGCCGCTCTTTTGTCCCCGCTTTCCCAGGCGGTCGCCGCCGAGGACGCGGACGACGGCGGTGACCGACCACTGCGGCAACCAGTGCTCCGACATCCTGCCGCCCGGCGAGAACGGCAACGCCACCCTGGCCCAGATCCTGCTCAACCAGGCCTTCGGCACCATGCCCGCGCACGCCTCCGACCAACTGGGTCCCTACGCGAACCTCGCCACCGGCTACCCCACCCTCACCAACGCCACGATCACCAGCTTCTTCAACGACGCCTCGTTCGAGGTCCCCGCCGATCAAATCGCCTCCACCGTCAGGCCGGCCGGCCGCAGCGACGTGACGATCGTCCGCGACAAGAAGACCGGTGTGCCGCACATCACCGGTACCACCAGATACGGCACGGAGTCCGGCGCCGGCTTGCGGCGGCCGAGGACCGGCTGTGGCTCATGGACGTCTTCCGGCGCGTCGGGCGAGGACAGCTGACATCCTTCGCCGGTGGCGACCCCGCCAACCAGGGCCTTGAGCAGGAGTTCTGGCGCCAAGCGCCGTACGCCGAGGCCGACCTGCAAGCGGCCTGTTCACCGCCTTCACCGCCAACCTGCCGGTCGACGAAGCCCCCTCGGCCGCTCATGGCCCGACCGGCGCCCACGCCGGCAGCTCCTTCCAGTACGGCTGGTGGAGCTATGTCGACAAGGACCTCCGGTCGGTGCTCGGTGAGTCGGTCCAGGGCCCGCTGGCCCGTGAGTACTGCGGGAACGGCAGCCTGAGCGCCTGTCGGGACAGCCTGATCGGCACCCTGAAGACGGCCGCGGGCAAGACCGCCGCGCAGGTCTGTCCCGGCGACGACGGCTGCTCGGCGGCCGACCAGTGGTGTGCAGACTCGATCGTGCAGCGCCCGCTCGGCGGCATCAACCACGCCAGGATCAGCTGGCAGAACCGGCCGACCTACCAGCAGGTCGTGGAGTTCACCTCGCACCGCTGACGCGCAAGCAGGCGGCGGGTCAGCGCACGCGGCCCGCCGCCAGCACCAGCTGGGCCAGCTCCCGGTGCACGATGTCGCTGTGCGCCCCGGCCGGGGGACCACCACGCCGGACCACCGCGGCCGCGTCGACGTTCACACACCCCGCCGCGGGCAACGGCCCGCGCAGCGCGTCGGCGAGCTTGAGGTTCTTGGTGCCGGGCACCGCCTGCACCCCGTCGAAGCCCATCGCACCCCACTTGGCGCCCAGCGCCCGCCCGATGTCGAGACCCTGGAACTCCCGGTCGTGACCCGCCATCCGGGAGGCCAGCGGGTACATCGTGCCCAGTGCGTCGTCGTGCCGCGAGAAACAGCACACCAACGGCCCGTCGATACGGTTGTGCTGCCCCTGGAGCACCCCTCCCGCGCGCGGGTCGTGCGGCAGCCGGGCCGAGAACGCGTAGTGCGAGAAGGCCCCTTGGAGCAGCGTCACGGACTTCACCGTACGCACCCCCTTGGGCAGCCCGCGCAGCGCGAAGGACACCAGCCGCCCGCCGAAACTGTGCCCCACCAGATGCACCCGCACCCCGGGCGACCGCGCCGCGAGCTGCCCGATGACCCGCCCGAGCCCCCGCTCACCCACCGTGCCCGCCCGCCGCTTCATCGCGTAGTACGTCGCCTGCCGCAGCAGTTCGTGCGCCCCCTCCCAGGGGTTCGGCAGTGCGAAGGAGGCGTCCGGAGCCGTCTCATCAGGCGACTGCAGCCGGGCGAGCGCCCGCGCGAACTCCTCGCATCTCTCGGCCGCGGTCCCGTCGAACATGGCCGGCTCGTCCTGCGGTACCCCCTCCGCCAGCGTGTCCGCCGCGAACAGCGCCTGCGGGCCCGGCGGCACCAGATCCACCAGCAGCCGCACCAGACGCCCGAACTCCTCCAGCTCGGCCTCCTCGCGCGACTGCTGCTCCAGCAGCCGGGCCAGCTGGTCGATCACGGTCGCCCGCCCCGGGAACGTCTCCAGCAACGCGTGCCGGGTGTCCTTGTCGAGCACCGGCCGCGGCGGCAGCTCGGCCGCCACGGCGCGCGGGAAGTCGGGGATCGGCTCGTCCGAGAACCGCATCGACGGCCATACGACGCCCACGTACCCGACCTTGGCCTCCGGCGCCAGCTCCGGGACCGGCGCGAAGAAGCTGTCGTAGAGCCGTGTCGCCCCGGAGCGGTCGTTGTTCCAGCCGTGCGCGAAGACGAGCAGATCACGCACGCCGTGCTGGGCCACCCCGGCGAGCAGCCGGTCCCGGGCGCGGGCGTCCGCGTCTCCGTCCGCGTCGAAGGTCAGCTCCCCATATGGAGACACGCTCATTGCCGGTCGTGCCATGACGGGCCCCTCCGTCCCCCGTAGCGGTGCGATGTGGGCGCATCGTCCCGCCACGGCGCAGAGTTGGCCATACGGCGCGGGTCATCTGTAGAGGAGGTATTCCTTTCGAATCCTCCGGAACGCGGCCAATTCCTCCTGCCAGCCCGCCACCACCTCGTCGGTGCTCGCGCCCGCGTCGATCGCCGTGCGGACCTGAGTGGAGCCGGTGAGCTTGTCGATCCAGTTGTCGGAGCGCCAAGTGAAGCCGGAGAACGTCTTCTTGGCGGTGACGAGGAGGGCGACTCCGGTGCGGACGGCGTCGTAGGCGGCCCGGTCGTGGACGTGGATCTGGACGCCGCCGACGGTCTTGCCCTGGAACTTGGAGAAGGTGGGCGCGAAGTACGCCTCCCTGAAGTGCACGCCGGGCAGGCCGAGTCGGTTGGCCTCGGCGGCCCAGCGGCCGTCGATGCCCTCCGCGCCGAGGAGTTCGAAGGGGCGGGTGGTGCCCCGGCCCTCCGAAAGGTTCGTGCCCTCGAAGAGACAGGTCCCCGAGTACACGAGCGCCGTGTCCGGAGTCGGCATGTTCGGGCTCGGCGGGACCCAGGGCAGACGCGAGGCGTCGTAGAACTCCGAGCGCCGCCAGCCCGTCATCGTGACGGTCTCCAGGGGGACGGGGGCTGTCAGGAACTCCCCGTTGAACAGCAGGGCCAGCTCGGCGACCGTCATCCCGTGCGCCTGCGAGATCGGCTGCCGGCCTACGAAGGTGGCGAACTCCTTGTGCAGGACGGGCCCTTGGGCGGAGCGGCCGGTGACCGGGTTCGGGCGGTCCAGCACGACGAAGCGCTTGCCTGCGAGCCGGGCTGCCTCCATGCAGTCGTAGAGCGTCCAGATGTAGGTGTAGAAGCGGGCGCCCACGTCCTGGATGTCGAAGACGACGGTGTCGACGCCGGACGTCGTGAAGATGTCGGCGAGGGGCTGGCCGCTCTTGAGGTACGTGTCGTAGACGGGGAGGCCGGTGGCGGGGTCGTCGTAGCGGCCTTCGGAGCCGCCCGCCTGGGCGGTGCCCCGGAAGCCGTGCTCCGGGCCGAAAACGGCCCTGAGATCCACCCTGTCGTCTTCGTGCATGACGTCGACGATGTGACGGGCTTCTCGGGTGATGCCGGTGGGGTTGGTGACGATGCCGACGCGCCGGCCCTCGAGTGCGGAGTACCCGTCGGCGACCAGGCGTTCGAAGCCGGTCTGCAGCCTGCGGCCGCCTTGTTCTGCCGCGGCCGCGGAGGTTGTGGTTGCTGCCAAGGCCGGGGTTGCCATGAGGAGAGTTCGTCTCGTTAGGCGCATGGAGGGCACCGTAAGGGGTGGTGCGGTTGTTCGTAAGGTGCCGGTTGGGTGTGGCTTGTCGCGCCCGCGCGGCTGAGCCGCACATCGATACAGCCCCGCGCCCCCGACCCGGTACCTTCCACGCCCTTCTCTCATACATACCGACCGGTTAGTCTGGCCCTGCCTACCTGAGCCGCAGTCGAAGGAGATCGATGGTGGAAGCCTTGCAGGGTGCGTCAGTGGTTGTCACGGGGGCCGGCGGTGGGATCGGGGCCGCTCTGGCCCGGCGGTTCGCCTCTGCTGGAGCCCGAGTCGTCGTCAATGATCTCGACGCTCGCAAGGCTGAAGCCGTCGCCGCTGAGATCGGTGGGATCGCCGTGCCGGGGGACGCCTCCGCCGTCGTCGGGGCCGCTCGTGACGCCCTCGGCGGCGCCATCGACGTCTACTGCGCCAACGCCGGCGTCGGCTCCGGCGGATCCGAGGCTGCCGGGGAGGACGTCTGGGCGCTCGCCTGGGACGTCAACGTCATGGCTCATGTCCGGGCCGCCCAGGAGCTCATCCCGGGGTGGCTGGAGCGTGGGCAGGGGCGGTTCGTCTCCACCGTGTCCGCCGCCGGGCTGCTCACCATGATCGGCGCCGCGCCCTACAGCGTCACCAAGCACGGTGCGTACGCCTTCGCCGAGTGGCTGTCGCTGACCTACCGGCACCGGGGGATCAAGGTGCACGCCATCTGTCCGCAGGGCGTGCGGACCGACATGCTCGCCGCCACCGGGAGCGCGGGCGACCTGGTGCTCCAGCCGACCGCCATCGAGCCCGACGACGTGGCCGACGCGCTGTTCAAGGGCATGGCGGACGACCGGTTCCTGATCCTTCCGCATCCCGAGGTCGCCGGGTTCTACCAGTCCCGGGCGGGGGATCCCGACCGCTGGCTCGGGACCATGAACCGCATCCAGCAGAAGTGGGAGGCCGGCCGGTGAGCGACTCCCGGTACGCGGCCAAGCCCTGGCTCGCCCTCCTCGACGATGCCCAGCGCGCCCCGATCGACCCCGCCGACTCCCTGGTGCACGCCCTGCGCCGGGCCACCGCCGAGCACCCGGACCGTGCCTTCCTCGCCTACTTCGACGGCCGCCTCTCCTATCGCGAGGCCGACGAGCTGAGCGACTCCGTCGCCGGGCATCTGGCCGCTCGGGGCCTTGAGCGCGGCGACCGGGTGGCCGTGCTGCTCCAGAACTCCCCGCTCTTCGCGCTCGCCGTGCTCGGCGCCTGGAAGGCGGGCGCGACCGTCGTGCCGGTCAACCCGATGTACAAGTCGGGGGAGATGGCGCACGTCCTGCGGGACGGGGAGGTGACGGCGCTGATCTGCTCCGACCGTGCCTGGGAGTCGTATCTGCGCGAGACCGCCGCGGACTCGCCGGTGCGGATCGTGCTCACGGGCTGTGAGCTGGACTTCCAGACGCGCGGCGACGCGCGCGTGCTGAACTTCGAGCGGCTGCCGCAGACCGCCGACGCCGACGATCTGACGGCCGTGGCCCGCGCCGGTCACCGGGCGCCCGAGGGGCGCGACCCGCGGCCCTCCGACATCGCGCTGATCAGCTACACCTCCGGCACCAGCGGCACCCCCAAGGGCGCCACCAACACGCACGGCAACATCATGCACAACGCCGAGCGGCAGCGGACCGGACTGCCGCTGCCCGAGGCGCCGGTGTACTTCGCCATGGCCCCGCTGTTCCACATCACCGGCATGGTCTGCCAGTTCGGCGCCTGTCTGAACAGCGCGGGCACGCTGGTGCTGGCGTACCGCTTCGAGGCCGGTGTGGTGCTGGACGCGTTCGCCGAGCACCACCCGCACTACACCGTCGGTCCGTCGACCGCCTTCATGGCGCTGGCCGCCCATCCCTCGGTGACCCGCGACCACTTCGCCTCCTTCCGGATCATCTCCTCCGGAGGCGCCCCGCTGCCGCCCGCGCTGGTGGAGAAGTTCCGGGCCGGATTCGGGCCGTACATCCGCAACGGCTACGGGCTCACCGAGTGCACCGCGCCCTGCGCCGCCGTACCGCCGGGCCGGGAGGCGCCCGTGGACCCGGGCTCCGGGACGCTCGCCGTGGGGGTGCCAGGTCCCGACACGGTCGTGCGGATCGTCGACGAGGAGGGCGCGGAGGTGCCCTTCGGCGAGCAGGGCGAGATCGTCGTGAGCGGGCCGCAGGTCGTGCCCGGGTACTGGCGGCGGCCCGAGGCCACCCAGGAGACCTTCCCGGGCGGTGAGCTGCGCACCGGTGACATCGGGTTCATGGATCCCGAGGGCTGGCTGTACGTCGTCGACCGCAAGAAGGACATGATCAACGCGTCCGGCTTCAAGGTGTGGCCGCGCGAGGTCGAGGACGTGCTGTACACCCATCCGGCGGTGCGCGAGGCGGCCGTCGTCGGGGTGCCCGACGGGTATCGCGGGGAGACCGTCAAGGCGTACATCAGCCTGCGTCCGGGCGTCCAAACCGACCCGGATGAACTCGCGGTGTACTGCAAGGAGAGACTGGCCGCTTACAAATACCCGCGCCAGGTGGAGATACTGCCCGACCTGCCGAAGACGGCGAGTGGGAAGATCCTCCGGCGGGAACTTCGTTCCCGCCCGCACGACAGCAATTGAGAACTCGGAAGGCAGGTGGCGGCACAGTGCCCAGGACGACGGACGGAGACGGCACCCCCGTCCCGCAGCGGCTGTTGGCCGCCGCCACCCGGCTCTTCGCCGAGCGGGGCTACGACCGGACCTCGGTGCAGGAGATCGTGGAGGCGGCCGGCGTCACCAAGGGGGCGCTGTACCACTACTTCGGCTCCAAGGACGACCTCCTGCACGAGGTGTACGCGCGCGTGCTGCGCGTCCAGCAGGAGCGTCTGGACGCCTTCGCGGGCGCCGACGAGCCGGTGGAGAAGCGGCTGCGCGCCGCGGCCGCCGATGTCGTCGTCACCACCATCGACAACCTCGACGACGCGTCGATCTTCTTCCGCTCGATGCACCATCTGAGCCCCGAGAAGAACAAGCAGGTGCGCGCCGAGCGCCGGCGCTACCACGAGCGCTTCCGCGCGCTCATCGAGGAGGGGCAGGAGGCCGGCGTCTTCTCCAAGGCGACCCCGGCCGACCTGGTGGTGGACTACCACTTCGGCTCGGTCCACCACCTGTCGACCTGGTACCGCCCCGACGGCCCGATGAGCCCCCAGGAGGTCGCCGACCAGCTGGCCGACCTGCTCCTGAGGGCTCTCAGACCGTAGGAGTCCCTACAGGTACTTCTTCAGCTCCCGCCGCGCCAGCGACCGCTGGTGCACCTCGTCCGGGCCGTCCGCGATCATCAGCGTGCGGGCGCTCGCGTACAGCTCGGCCAGCGGGAAGTCCTGGCTCACCCCGCCCGCGCCGTGCAGCTGGATCGCCCGGTCGATGATGTCGACCACCGCGCGCGGGGTGGCGATCTTGATGGCCTGGATCTCGGCGTGGGCGCCCTTGTTGCCGACGGTGTCCATCAGCCAGGCCGTCCTCAGGACGAGCAGCCGCAGCTGCTCCACGGTCACCCGCGCGTCCGCGATCCAGTTGTGCACCACGCCCTGCTGGGCCAGTGGCTTGCCGAACGCCGTACGGGACACGGCCCTGCGGCACATCAGCTCGATCGCCCGCTCGGCCATGCCGATCAGCCGCATGCAGTGGTGGATACGGCCGGGCCCGAGGCGGGCCTGCGCGATGGCGAAGCCGCCGCCCTCCTCGCCGATCAGGTTGGCCACCGGCACACGCGCGTGGTCGAAGACCACCTCGGCGTGGCCGCCGTGGGAGTGGTCCTCGTAGCCGAAGACCTGCATCGCGCGCCTGACGGTGACGCCCGGGGTGCCGCGCGGGACCAGGACCATGGACTGCTGGCGGCGGATGTCCGCGCCGTCCGGGTCGGTCTTGCCCATCACGATGAAGATCTTGCAGTCCGGGTTCATCGCCCCGGAGGCGTACCATTTGCGCCCGGTGATGACGTACTCGTCTGTGCCGTCGGAGGCTCGCTCGATGTGCGTAGTGATGTTGGTGGCGTCCGAGGAGGCCACCTCGGGCTCCGTCATCGCGAACGCCGAGCGGATCTCACCCGCCAGCAGCGGCTCCAGCCACTGCTTCTTCTGCTGCTCGTTGCCGAACTGGGCCAGCACCTCCATGTTCCCGGTGTCGGGTGCCGCGCAGTTCGTCGCCGTGGGCGCCAACTGCGGGGAGCGGCCGGTGATTTCGGCAAGCGGAGCGTACTGGAGGTTGGTGAGCCCGGCGCCGTGCTCGGCATCGGGGAGGAAGAGGTTCCACAGCCCCTGCCTGCGCGCCTCCGCCTTGAGCTCCTCGACGACGGCCGGCGTGTCCCACGGCGAGGCCAGCTGTGCGCGCTGTTCCTCCGCCACGGCCTCGGCCGGATAGACGTACTCGTCCATGAAGGCGAGCAGCTTGGCGCGCAGCTCGTCCGTGCGTGCGTCGAACGCGAAGTCCATGTCCCGTCAGCCTTCCTGAAGAGTGGTCAGACCGTGCTCGATGAAGACCGGGACCAGATCGCCGATGCGGTCGAAGCCGCGTCCGACGGTCTGGCCCAGCGTGTAGCGGTAGTGGATGCCCTCCAGGATCACGGCGAGCTTGAACCAGGCGAACGCCGTGTACCAGGAGACCGCGGAGACGTCGCGTCCCGAGCGCGCCGCGTACCGCTCGATCAGTTCTGCCGGATCCGGGTGCCCCGGGGCTTCGGCGGTGGTGGAGACGGGGGAGTCGGGCATGTCCAGCGGCTTGCTGTACATGACCAGCAGGCCGAGGTCGGTGAGCGGGTCGCCGAGCGTGGACATCTCCCAGTCGAGGATGGCCTTGATCTGGTCGTCGCCGCCGATCAGGACGTTGTCCAGACGGTAGTCGCCGTGGATCACCGTCGGTGTGGGGGAGACGGGCAGCCGGCGGCCCAGGGTGGCGTGCAGCTCGTCGATGCCGGCCAGCTCACGGTTGCGGGAGGCGTCCAACTGCTTGCCCCAGCGGCGCAGTTGGCGGTCCAGGAAGCCCTCCGGGCGGCCGAAGTCGGCGAGGCCCACCTCAGCGGGGTCCACCGCGTGCAGGTCGACGAGGGTGTCCACGAGCGAGAGCACCGCCTGACGGGTGCGCTCCGCGCCCAGTGGGACCAGCTGGTCGGCGGTGCGGTACGGGGTGCCCTCGACGAACTCCATGATGTAGAAGGGCGCCCCGAGCACCTCGTCGTCCTCGCACAGCACGAGCGGCCGCGGCACCGGCACGTTCGTCGGATGCAGCGCGCTGATCACGCGGTGCTCGCGCTTCATGTCGTGCGCGGTGGCGAGGACATGGCCGAGCGGAGGGCGACGTACGACCCACCGTGCGGTGCCGTCCGTGACGGCGTAGGTGAGGTTCGACCGTCCACCCTCGATCAGCCGGCCGGTCAGCGGGCCGTGCACCAGGCCGGGGCGCTCGCGCTCCAGCAGGGCGCGCAGCCGGTCGAGATCGAGTCCGGGCGGGTGGTCGGGGCTCATCGATGCTCCTACAGGCAGGTGAACGAGTCCCGACCAATGATGCCGACCGGTCGGTATGTCGTCCAGTGCGCGAGCCCAACGTGATCGGAGCCACGATAGGCCGACAGCTCCCCGCGCGGGGCGACGGGGAGCTGTCGGAGGGTGTCTTTGGGCCGGTTCAGTACCTCAGTGGTCGTCCCAGTGGCCGGCGTGGGCCGCGTGCCGGTGGCCGTCGTGCACATAGTCGACGTGGTCGCCGTGCAGCACGCTCTCGTGCCCGCAGCCCTCGCCGTGCTGGTGGTCGTGGCCCTCGTGGGTGATGTGTCCGTCCGCCTCGCACTCGTCCCAGTGCCCGCTGTGCAGACGGTGCAGATGCCCGCCGTGCGCGTAGTCGACATGGTCGCCGTGCGGCACCTCGGTGTGTCCGCAGCCGGGTCCGTGGGTGTGGGCGTGTGCGGCGTGTTCCTGATGGAGGGTGGTCATGGTGCTCACCTTCGAGGTGCGGGTGATGACGACGGCCAGGCTGCCACGCGAACGGCGCATATCAGCTCATTCGGCTTGCGTGGCGTCCGGGCACCCCGGAGGGTCGGAGGCATGAAGGCCATCAGCTACTCACGCTACGGCGGCCCCGAAGTGCTGGCCCACGGTGAGGTGGCCGACCCCAAGGTCGGTCCCGACTCGGTGCTGGTCAAGGTGCGGGCGGCGGCCGTGAATCCGGTCGACTGGAAGTGCCGCGAGGGCTACCTCGACGGCGCCCTGCAGGCCGTCTTCCCGGTGGTCATCGGATGGGACGTCTCCGGAGTGGTCGTGCAACCCGGGGTGTCCGTCACGGAGTTCGCCGTCGGGGACGAGGTCATCGGATACGTACGCGAGGACCTTCTGTGCCGAGGCACCTTCGCCGAGTACGTCGCCGCCCCGGTGCGCACCCTGGCCCGCAAGCCCCGCAACCTCTCCTTCGAGGAGGCGGCCGGGCTGCCGCTGGTCGGCCTGACCGCCTATCAGGTGCTGATCAAGGTGCTCCAGGTGAAGCGCGGCGAGACGGTCCTGGTGCACGCGGCGGCCGGCGGGGTCGGCTCCATCGCCGTCCAGCTCGCCCGTCATGTGGGCGCCCGGGTGATCGGCACCGCGAGCGCGAAAAACCACGACTTCGTGCGCGGCCTCGGCGGCGAGCCGGTCGAGTACGGCGAGGGCCTGGTGGAGCGGGTACGGGGCCTGGCCCCCGAGGGCGTGGACGCCGTCCTCGACACCGTCGGCGGCCAGGCGCTACAGGCGTCGGCGAACGTGCTGAGCCCGGAAGGACGGCTGGTGTCCATCGCCGACCCGGAGGTCTTCGGCTACGGCGGCCGCTACTACTTCGTACGGCCCGACGCCGAGGACCTCCTGAGGCTGACCGAACTGGCCGAAGGGGGCGCGGTCTCCGTGCACGTCTCGGAGACCTTCCCGCTGGAGCGGGCGGCGGACGCCTACCGGCTCAATGAGGAGGGGCGGACCCGGGGGAAGATCGTGGTGACGGTCGCCTGGGACGACGAGTCCTAGAGGACCAGGAGTCCTGGAGGACCAGGGGTCCTTTAGGGACACGAGCCCTGGAAGGTCAGGAGTTCTGGGAGAACAGGAGCCCTAGACCCGTACTTCGCAGGTCACCCGATCGTGAAGACCAAGCGGTCGTAGCTGATCGCTCGCCGGTCGGAACCGCAGCAGCGATGGCCGTCTCGGTCCGGCCCGGTCGAGATCGGACGCCGTGAGGCCGATGCGGAGAACCTTTTCGGCGACCTGCGAAGTACGGGCCTAGAAGAGCAGCAGCGCGCCGCACACCGCCAGCGCGACCGTGCAGAGGACCGCCGCCGTGGCGTGCCGGGGCGCGAGTGCCGCCGGTGCCCGGCTGGTCGCGAGGGTGTGGATACGGCGGTTGGCGACCGTGAGGAACCCCAGCCACAGCACACCACACAGGGCGCACACGACGATCCGCGGAGCCGAGACCCCGCCGTGCAGGGCCGCCCTCACGGCCAGTACCGCGGCGACGGTGCCCGCCAAGGTCGTACGACGCCAGGCGAGCCTGGTCCGCTCGGGCTGGAGCCCAGGGTCCCGCACCGGCTGCGCGGTCATCCCTCCCACCCGACGAGCACCACCACGACCATCGCGAGGGCCACGACCGCGACCACCATGCTCAGCACCGCCGGGAACCGCGAGACCGGCAGATCCTCACCCCGGCGCATCGCCCGCTCACAGGCCACCCAGTGATTGACCGCGCGCAGGGAGCACAGCACGCCCGCCGCGAGCAGCGCCAGGGCCAGTCCGACCCGCCAGCCCCAGCGCAGGTCCGGCAGGAACTGGTCCACGGCGAAACCGCCGCCGATCAGCGCCATCGCGGTGCGCAGCCAGGCCAGGAAGGTGCGCTCGTTCGCCAGCGAGAAGCGGTAGTCCGGTGTGCCGCCCTCCCGCCGGATCTCCTCGGGCGCGAACCACAGCCGGACGTTCCGTACAAATTCGATCACGCCCCGGACCCTACCGGGAGCCCTCCGCCGCCCTGTGCGCCCGCAGCCGCTCGTACGCGGCGAGGCCGTCCGGCACCCACTCCCACTCGGCGAGGCGCGTTTCCACCTCCGCCTCCGGCAGGAAGGCGTGCCAGGCCACCTCCTCCACCTGCGGGCTCACCGGCAGCTCGCAGCGCACCTCGTACACGGCCGACCACCAGCTGTGCCCGGCGCCGTCCTCGTAGAGGAACTTGAAGAGGAACTCCGGCTCCGGCAGCCCGGACACCCCGAGCTCCTCCTCGGCCTCCCGCAGGGCGGCCCGGTCGTAGGACTCGCCCGCGCCGACGACACCGCCGACGAACACGTCGTACAAGGAGGGGAAGACCAGCTTGGCCGGGGTGCGGCGGTGGACGAACAGGCGGCCCTCGGCGTCCCTGGCCTGGATGAACACGCACCGGTGCCGCAGGCCCTCGGCGTACACCCGGCCGCGCGGAAGCTGTCCGATGACGTGGTCGTTCTCGTCGACGATGTCGAGGATCTCGTCAGCTGCGCTCATGCGCCCCATCCAAGCAGGGCCCGGGTGTCACCCGGCAGGCTGGAGGTCCCGTGCCGGTTCCCTGACCGTCGCGCCGGACGGCATCGCTGGGTGGAGTCCGAGCAGGATGATGCCCACGACGATCGCGGCGAGCCCGGCGGACTCCCAGGCCAGGGCGCCCACATCGGTGCGGAGCCGGTCGCCGAGGAAGCCGACCCCGCAGGCGATGCCGGCCAGCGGCTGGGCGGCGGTCAGGGCGGGCAGCGACATGCGCAGCGACGCGGTCTCGAAGGCGCTCTGCACCAGCACCAGACCGGTGACACCGAGCGCCAGCACGGCGTACGGCTGCCAGCTGGTCAGCACCTCGGCCAGGCCGCCCTCGCTGAAACGCTGGCCCGTCACCCGGGTGAGCGCGTCCTGGACGCCGTAGAGGAGCCCGGCGGCCGTGGCGAGCAGGACCGGGCCCGAGCTGAGCCGTGAGCGCTTGGCGTACGCCGTGAGCAGCAGGGCCGTCCCGACCATGACGCCGATGATCAGCCACTGCCGGAACGGGTCCGTCAGTGCGGTGCCGCCGGTCGGCTGGCCGGCCACGATGAACGCGGTCACCCCGCCCGCGAGCAGCAGCAGACCCAGCCAGCCCTGGCGGCCCAGGGGCTGCTTGGTCTGGCGCCGGGACAGGGCCATGGCGAAGAGGAGGTTGGTCGCGAGCAGCGGTTCCACCAGGGACAGCTCGCCCTGGCCGAGGGCGACGGCGCCGAGCGCCATGCCGACGACCATCAGGGCGATACCGCCGAGCCAGCGCGGAACCTTCACCAGGTCCAGCAGGATCCGGGGGGAGAGGAAGTCGCTGAGGGGCGCCTTCTGGGCGGCGTTCTGCTGCAGGACGAATCCGAAGCCCAGGCAGCAGGCGGCGCTCACGGCGAGAATCAGAACCTGAAGCGACACGCGACGTTCCTCGATCGTTCGGCCGGGGCTCGGGGTGCGTACTGCGTAGGGGCCGACTGTAGCGTCCCGGGACCCGGCGCGCCCCTGGGAGCGATGGACTACCCGCCATGCTCCGTGCTCGGCGCCGGAAAAGCCATGGTGTACGCCACAGGTACGGTCCAATCCCACGATCCGGACGGCCACGAGCCCCTGCAATGTGTCACAAGTGCCTCATCTGTAACAGGAGTTGACGCGTGTAACACTCTGGCGGCCCTTGACGCGAAGCATTGGCGGGGGGTTGGCTGTGCGTGATCGCTCGATGGCAAACCGAAACCAGACGACGGCCCCGCGTCGCGTGAGGATGTCCCGCGGTGTCTCCACCCCCGCCACCCCTGGGCCGCGGCCGCAAACGCGCGGCCCAGACCCTGGACGGCGCTCTCGACGACCTGGAACTGACCGCCGCGCGGGCGGCGTTGGCGCAGGGCCGGTGGCAGACCGCCCGCACCCTGCTCGCCCACACCGCCGACGACTGGGACCGCCGCGGCCACCGCGTCACCGTCCTCGCCCAGGAGCCCTACAGCGCCCCCTGGGCCCGGGAGTGGCTGCTCGCCGAGCCCGAGTCCGCCGATGCCCGCGTCCTGCTCGCCCTCGCCCAGGTCCAGCGCGCCCTGCGCGGCAAGGAGAAGCCGGCCCGCGCCCGCGAGGCCTGCCACGCGGCGGCCGCGTCCGCCCCGGCCGACCCCACCCCGTGGCTCGGCCTGCTCATGCTCACCCGGGGCACGGGCACCGAGGAGGACGCGCTGAAGCTCTTCGAGGAAGTGCGCCATCGGCACCCCGACCACCACCACGCCCACCATCTGATGGTCGCCCGGCTCGCCGAGCGCCACCCGGCCGTGGGCCCGGACCCGCTGCACGAGGTCTACGACTTCGCCAACGGCGCCGCCGAGCGTGCCCCCGCCGACTCCCCGCTGGCGATCCTCCCGGTCATCGCGCACGCCGAGCGCTACCGCGTGCTGGCCGCCGCCGGGCACGAGAGCGCCGACCCGGCCGCCTCCGGGCACTGGGTCGGCCGCCGGGCCCGCCAGGTGATGAAGGCCGCCTTCGACTGGTGGCTGGAGTGGGAGCACGAGGGCCATCCGCGCCGCCTGGTCGATCTGAACTTCCTCGCCCACGCCAAGTACTGCGAGGGCCGGGGCGCCGAGGCGGCCGCCCTGTTCCACCGCATCGGCGAAAACGCCACCCCGGCGCCCTGGTCCTACCCGGACCGCGATCCGTACCCCGCCTTCCGTGCCGCCCGCGACAACGCGCTCGGGACGGTGTGAAACACCCGCACAGGAAACACCTGCAGCACCTGAAGCACTGAAGCACTGAAGCACTGAAGCACTGAAGCGCTGAAGCACCTTCACCCCCGCTACCCCCGAAAGGACGACCCGCGATGACGACGGGCAGTTCGAGAACGAGCAGTCCCCTCACCGACAGCGGCGGCATCAGTACGTTCAAGGGCCAGGACCGGGCCCTGCGCGCCGACCGGCTCGGCACGGTCGGTCTGCTGCTGTCCGTGCTCGCCGCGACCGCACCCCTCATGGTGGTCGCTGGTGTCATGCCCACGACCTTCGGGGTCATGGGCATCGTCGGGCAGCCGCTCCTCTTCGTGATCCTCGGCGTGGTGCTCGCCCTCTTCAGCGTCGGGTACGCCGAGATGAGCCGGCACGTGCACAACGCCGGTGCCTTCTACGCCTACATCTCCCGCGGCCTCGGCGGCACCGCGGGCGCCGGCTCGGCCCTGGTCGCGCTGGTCGCCTACAACTCCCTCCAGGTCGGCATCTACGGCATCTTCGGCTTCGAGGTCTCCGGTCTGTTCGCCACCTACCTGGAGATCGAGCTCGCCTGGTGGATACCGGCGCTGCTGGCCGTGCTGTTCGTCGGCGCGCTCGGCTGGCTGAAGATCGACCTCAACGCGCGCGTGCTCGGCGTTCTGCTCCTCATCGAGGTGGCACTCGTCGTGATCTTCGACGTGGCCGCCCTCGGCGATCCCGGCCCCGAGGGCCTGTCGCTGCAAGCCTTCAACTGGGACACGCTCAGCGGCGCCGGCATCGGCACCGCCCTGTGCTTCTGCGTCGCGGCCTTCCTCGGCTTCGAACAGGCCCCCGTGTACGCCGAGGAGACCAGCCGCCCGCATGTCCTCGTGCCGCGCGTGATGTTCCTGGCCATCGGCGGCATCGCCGTCTTCTACACCCTCACCTGCTGGGCGATCACCGTCGCCACCGGCCCCGGCGCCGTCGTCGGCACCGCGAAGGAACAGAGCGCCGGGATGCTGTTCTTCCTCACCGAGGGCCTGGTGGGGGAGACCTTCACCGATGTCCTGCACGTGCTCTTCGTGACCGGCATGTTCGCCGCGATGCTCAGCTTCCACAACGTCGTCGCCCGCTACGCCTTCGCCATGGGCCGTGAGGGCCTGCTGCCCGCCGCCTTCGGCCGCACCCGCAGCGCGAGCGGCGCCCCCGGAACGGGCTCCCTGCTCCAGACGGTGGTCGCCCTGGTGGTCGTGGCCGCCTTCGCGCTCGCCGACGACAAGCCGACCGGCGACCCGACCGCGCCCGTGCTGCACCTGTTCACCTGGATGGGCAACGTCGGCGCGCTCGGCGTCACGCTCCTGATGGCCATCGCCTCGGTGTCCGTCGTGGCCTTCTTCGTCCGCCGCGGGGCCGCGGGCAGCCAGTTCTGGCGGCTGGCCGCCGCCGGGCTCGCCACGGTCGCGCTGCTGTTCATCGTCGTCTACACCGTCAAGGACTTCGACGTGCTCGTCGGCTCGGGCCCCGGTTCGTCCCTGAACTGGATCCTGCCCGGCATCATCGCCCTCGCCCTGGTCGGCGGCCTGGTCCAGGGCCTCGTCCTGCGGGCCCGCAACCCCGAGGCGCACGCCCGTATCGGCCTGGGCAACGAGGCGTTCCAGCTGGAGAAGGCGGCGGAGACGTCGCACTGAGATTACGGAACTCTGACGGGCACCCGCGGCCCCTGGCCCGCAGTGGGCCGCGGGTGCTCGAATGAACATGTGAACCCCGAAGAACCGGCACAGCCCGAGGAACGCGGTACGCCGATCGGCCGCCGGGTCCTCCTCGGCACGCTGGGCCTGGGCGCGCTCGGCGTGATCTCCGCGCCCGTCCTGCAACGCGGTATGGAGTCCTTCCTCGCGGGCGCCGCCGAGAAGGACCCGACGGGCCTGACCGGTCTGCTCCCCAACGGCGGCGGCTTCCGCTACTACTCGGTCGCCTCCTCGGTGCCGCGCAAGAACGCCGGGAACTACCGGCTCACCATCGACGGCCTGGTCGACCGCCCGAGGTCGTACACCCTGGCCGAGCTGCGCGCCCTGCCGCAGACCCGCATGGTCCGCGACGTCCAGTGCGTCACCGGCTGGCGGGTTCCCGGCACCCCCTTCGAAGGAGTGCGCCTGTCCCGGCTCCTGGACGCCGCGGGAGTGCGCCCGTCGGCCGGGGCGGTGCGCTTCACCTGCTTCGACGGCGTCTACACCGAGAGCCTCACGCTCGACCAGGCCCGCCGCTCCGACGTCCTGGTCGCCCTGCGCATGCAGGACAAGGACCTCGGCCACAGCCACGGCGGCCCGGCCCGCCTCTATGTGGCCCCCATGTACTTCTACAAATCCGCCAAGTGGCTCTCGGGCATCACGGTCACCGAGGACGTCCGCCCGGGCTACTGGGAGGAGCGCGGCTACGACGTCGACGCCTGGGTGGGCCGCTCGAACGGACGCGACGATGAACCTACGAGCTGAGGCCCCGCCGACGGCGAGCCTCCGCCGCTTCGGGCGGGCGACCAGGTGGGTCCACCGCACGACGGCCGTGCTGATGCTCACCTGCTTGGTGACCGCGGCCTGCCTGTACGTCCCCCAGCTCGCCGAGCTGGTCGGCAGACGCGAGCTGGTGGTCCGTATCCACGAGTGGGCGGGCCTGGCCCTCCCCGTCCCGCTCCTCGCAGGCCTCGCCTCCCGCGCCCTGCGAGCCGACCTGGGCCGGCTGAACCGCTTCGGCCCCCACGACCGCCGCTGGCTCCGTGCGGTCCTGCACCGCGACCGCACCCCCGGATCCCGCCCGGCCGCGAAGTTCAACGCCGGCCAGAAGATCTACGCGTCCTGGATCGCCGGCGCCACGCTGGTCATGCTCGCCACGGGCCTGATGATGTGGTTCACCCAGCTCACTCCCCTGATGTGGCGCACCAGCGCAACCTTCGTCCACGACTGGCTGGCCCTGACCATCGGCATCGTCCTGGCCGGCCACATCGGCATGGCCCTGGCGGACCCGGAGGCCCGACGGGGGATGCGCACGGGGTCGGTGAGCCGGGAGTGGGCGGAGCGGGAGCATTCGCTGTGGCGGCCGTGATCCCGGCAGCTCAGGGGCACTCGTTCGCGCGGTAGCCGGCCCCACTGACGTATTCCACCCGCACGCCGTCCTGCTGCTCCCGCAGCACGTAGAGCGTGCCCTTCCATGGTGCCCACCACCTGGGTACCAGGAAGAGCCGGTCACCGGAGACATGGAACAGCCGCTCTTCCATGGTGCCCACCACCTGGGTACCAGGAAGAGCCGGTCACCGGAGACATGGAACAGCCGCTCTTCCATGGTGCCCACCACCTGG